>JBAULD010000152.1:0-3267 GCA_049578005.1 Polyangiaceae bacterium | reverse complement strand
GCTCGAGGGCGACCCGGTGTCCGCCGTGACGCCAGAATCTCCGGACGTCGTTCCCGAACCGCCGGAGGTCCCGCCCCCGGACGAGCCGCCCGAGGCGCTGGCCATCGAGCCGGATGAGCCTGAGCCGGACCCCGAGCTCGCTGCACCGGCCGCAGCGGAACCGGAAGAGGATCCGCTGCTGCTGGGGGAAGTTGCCGATCCGCCCGGCGACGATCCGGACGAACTGGATCCGGAGCTCGCGCTCGTTGCGCCCGCGGAACTGGTACCCGAGGTGGAGCCGCTGCTGCCGGAGGGACCTCCCGACGCGCCGGGTGTCGTTCCGGAGGAGCCCGAGCTGGTTCCGCCGGCGGCGCTGGAGCCCGAAGAGGAGCCCGAAGAAGCTCCCGAAGCGGCGGTGGTCCCCGCGCCGGACGGCGACCCGGAGCTGCAAGCGGTGCCGAGGACGAGGAGGCAGGGGGCGGACAGCGCCGCCGCACGGAATCGTACGCTCATGGTGACTCTTGCTTGGGACGGTACGTCCGATGGGAGAGTCGAACGAAGGAAAATCACCACTTTGCAGCAGCGGCGAACGCTCGAAGTGGCTCAAACGAGGGCGACTCCGCCGGCTCTTGGGCGGCGTTCGCCTCGATGGCGGGTTTTTGCGTCCTGGATGGACGAGAAAGACGCACCGGGAGTGATCCGGCGTCGCGGGATGACTCCCGGAGCGTCACCGGGAGTGATCCGACGCCCTTGGATGACTCCCGGTGCGTCACCGGGAGTGATCCGACGTCGCGGGATGACTCCCGGTGCGTCACCCGGAGTGATCCGACGTCCCGGGATGACTCCCGGTGCGTCACCTGGAGTGATCCGACGTCCCGGGATGACTCCCGGTGCGTCACCCGGAGTGATCGCACGCCCTCGGATGACTCCCGGTGCGTCACCCGGAGTGATCCGACGTCCCGGGATGACTCCCGGTGCGTCACCTGGAGGGATCGCATGTCCTCGGATAACTCCCGGTGCGTCACCCGGAGTGATCCGACGCCCTCGGATGACTCCCGGTGCCGCTTTTTCATCCTGCCTCGTCGCGTGTCGTGGACGTCGCGGAGGTCACTCCGCACGAAGCGCCGCGGATCGCGACGTCACCGGCCTCCGCCGCTTGATCTCGGCGGCTGGCCAACAACGTCAGGTCTGTTATAGTGGACACCGCGATGAGCGCGACCGGTGCCCGGCCATGGAGCTGTTCCCGTTGGAGGTTGGACCGCCATGAGTACGACTTTTTTCTTCACGGACGCCGGAGCAGCCCATCGCATCCCGGCGGAAAAGCTTCTGTCGCGGCTCGCCACGGATCTGCTCCGACTTCCTTTCGAAGGCCGGACGCGCACGCTGCATATCCGCGCGCTCGAGCTCAAGCGGGTCGTGGACCAATGGACGCGCGTGACACCCAGCGAAGCCGAGCGCAAAGTCACGCACGACGAGATCGCCGACTTGCAGCGCGCGGCCGCGGGATGGCGCGAGCTTCTGCGGTGACGAGGCTACGACCATGGTAGACGCGCCCGTCGAGAAGAGCCGTGCGCGCACCTCTTCGCTAGACTGGATTTCGGTTCTCGTGGCCTTCGCCCTCGCGGCGCTGGTACGCACCGGCATCGTCGGGAGGGTGCCGTGGTAGCCCCGGCCGAGCGCTCCACGGGGGAAGGGGGCGGAGCACGCGCGGGCTCCCCTTCATGGCCTGCGCTCGCGGCGAGGGTGACGAGCACTCTCCCGGGCGTCGCCCTCTTGTTCGTCATCGGGTACGCGGGCAAGAGGGCCGAGGCCCTCCTGAAGGGCTACGGACAGGCGCATCACGTTGCGCTTCCCAATGTGGAATACGTTCTCTGGGCGATCCTCATCGGGCTCGTCGTCGGGAATCTGTTCGCGGGTTCTCGCGCGTTCGATGTGTTTCGCCCCGGGATCCGTACGTACGAATTCTTCCTGAAGGTCGGCATCACGCTGCTCGGCGTTCGTTTTCTTCTCGGCGACGTCTTCAAGCTCGGCGGGTTGAGCCTCGCCCTCGTCGCGCTCGAGTTCGCGGTCGCCGGCTCGCTGATGATCCTTCTCGGCCGGGCCTTCGGACTCGGCCCCAAGCTCACGGCGCTGCTCGCCGTCGGGTCCTCGATTTGCGGCGTATCGGCCATCATCGCCACGCAGGGCGCCATCGAAGCCGACGACGAAGACGCCTCCTATGCCATCGGCGCGATTCTCGCGCTCGGGGCCATTGGCCTCTTCCTCTTCCCGGCGATCGGGCATGCCCTGGGCATGAGCGACCACGCCTTCGGGCTCTGGGTGGGTTTGGCGATCGACAACACCGCCGAGGTGGCAGCCGCAGGAAACCTTTACTCCGAAGAGGCTGGCAAGTGGGCCGTCCTGGCGAAGACGGCCCGCAACGCGACCATTGGTTTCGTCGTCCTCGGCGTCGCTCTCCATTTCGCGCGGCGCGCGGGGAAGGCGCTCGATGGGCCGCGTGCGGGCCTCGTCTGGCAGAAATTCCCCAAATTCGTCCTCGGGTTTCTGGCGTTGTCGGCGCTGGGTAGCGCGGGGGTGTTCGCGCCCGGGCAGATCGCCAGCCTGGCGAACCTGAGTCGGTGGGCCTTTCTTTTGACGTTCGCCGGGGTAGGGCTGCAAACGAACTTCAAGGAATTGCGGCGACAAGGTTTGAAGCCGCTCGTCGTGGGAGCCCTGGGCGAGGTCGCGATCGCCGCTGTGACGCTGGGGATGGTCCTGGCGGCGGATACGTGGTTCCGTCTCGGGTGAGACGTAGTTCCCATCGGAAAGCGTGACCGGAGAGCGAGCACTGAGCGTTCTCGGACGAGAACTAGGGACCGCCCCTAAAACGGTCGATGTGGCCCGAGCTCGGCATCGACGGAATAGGCGCTCTTCGCGACGACCGTTTCCTCGTCGCGCAATCCGTCGAGCACGACCGTGAACTTCGAGAATTGTCCACCGACGTGAACGGGGCGCCTCGTGAGGTCCTTCGCGTACACGGGATCCGCTCCGCCGCTCCGCGACACGGTGAGCACGTAAGGACCGTCGACCGACTCGAGGATCGCAGAGGACGGAACGACGAGCCATTCGCATGGTTTGCGCAAGGCGACGATCGTGCCCACGTCACCGAAGGAAGGCGAGAATTGCGCCCCATCCGATGAGAAACGCACCATGGACCTGGACACGTCGCGACGGGTCGGGGCAGCGTCCGCGAGACGAACGTCGACGCGCGCGCGCCCTCCGGAGGCGACGAACGACGCGCGGGCTCCC
>JBAULD010000151.1:0-1658 GCA_049578005.1 Polyangiaceae bacterium | reverse complement strand
GGTCAAGATCGACCCGGTCAAGGTGACAAAGTGACACGGCGCCTGTCATTCAAGCACCGTGCCTGCCTTTTTGGCTCGACTAGTGACTAATTGTCAACTGGTGACCCGTACGGCATGGGTCAATTCTCGTTGTCAAGCTCACGAAGCCAGTCCGACGCCCGGACGTGGATACCGTGATCGCGCAGGGCTGCCGCCGCTTGGTCGAAAACGGCGAGCGGGTACGATTGCGCCGCCGCGTCTCGCAAGGCCTCCAGGACGGCGCGGAAGGAGTCCACGTTCGTAGCAGCCAAGTCGCAGTGTCGGACCATCGCCAAGTCTCCCGCTTCCGCAGCTTCGGTGCGAAGTGCCGCGATTTTCGCCTCAGTTACGTCCAGGCTCGTGATCGTCATGGGAGCAGCGTTTGCGTTGTTCATGAGATACAGTATACAACCGTTCGCAACGCTCGTCAAGTACCGATGCACACTTTTTTCGACCCTTGACAATTGTTATAAACTAGCTACATTGCGGACATGAACAACGACACCGACGTAGTCCGCCCCGTGCGCATCCCTGCCGATCTCAACGCCCGCATTCGAGCGTGGGCCGAATCGCAATCGCCCGCCGTGACGATCTCCGCCGCGATCCGGCACCTGCTCGAGCGGGGCATGACGGAGATTGAACGAAAGCGCACGGTGCAGCCGAAGACTTGACAGGCTCAGACGCCCGGGCGCACGATGACACCGACCCCATCCGAGTGAGCACCGGGTAGGGTCGACCCGCGCAGCGGGGGTTCGAGTCGTGCGGCGGCCTCTCCTCCCGTCCAAGTCTCACCTCGACTCGTTCCCCTACTGCGCGGGCCTCGGCCTCTCACGCGGAGAAAATCAATGGCAAAAGACGGCGGCGCGGCGACGATTGACGGTCCCGAACTTCAACAACCCGCGCCCGGATCGGGCGCTCCCCAGCCGGCGCACGACGGGCGGGAGTATTGGCGGCGGCGTGCGCTTCGGGCGGAACTCTTGATCCTCGGCCTGCACGAGCGGATCGCGGCGCTCGTCAAGGGGGCGACGTGAACACCACGATCCGATCCCTCTGCGAACGGCTAGGGATCCAGCGCGTCGCCGGCACGTTCGTTTTTTTCCGGTGCGAGACGTGCGGGCACGAGCAGCACCACTGGGTACCTGCGGACGACTGTACCCACGTACGCAAGTGCGCCGAGTGCGGGAGGATGGCCGCGGTCGCGAGGTCGGCACCATGAGCGCCGCGGTCCCCCTCGACGCCCACGCCGCCCTTCTCGTCGAATACAAGGCCGCCGTCGAGCTCCTCTACGACGCCAAGGTCGTCGCCGACTGGGCCCTCGGTGACTCGCGCCGGCTCAGCAAGGCCGCTCACGGAATGGCCCCAGGGAGCCGGATGCGCGTCCGCACGATGATGGCCGCGCTCTGCCGGTACGAAGAGGCAGACCAGGCATTGCGCGTCGCCGTCGAGGCCTCGAAACGGATCGGCCCGCTGCTCGATCGGCTGACCGGAAGCGAGGGGGCGTTCGAACGAGCGATCGAGGCGGAGCTCGAATCAGGGCGCTTGCCGTACGTTGAGGATCCGGATCGGCGGCCCGAGCGGCTCGACTCGTGAGCGCCAGTCCCGGCGTCGACCGATCGATCCGCATCACAAAGCCAGACGGC
>JBAULD010000150.1:0-12845 GCA_049578005.1 Polyangiaceae bacterium | reverse complement strand
TCGAGGATCAGCTCGCGGTAATGCCCGGCAAGAACGAGCTTCGCGCCCGACTTCTCGCGACGATGCAGGCGCCGCTGCAAAACCTTCTCGCGCTTCTCGCCGCTCCTTCCCAAAACTTCGTCTACGTCTTGGTGGCGAAGGAAAAAGAGGGCCAAGGCCAGTAGAGTTTCGCTTTTTCTATCGTTTCGAGATTACGGAGAATTTCAATGGCAGACATCACGCGTGAGCAGGTCGTCGATTTCCTTTCCAACATGCCGGTTATCCAGCTGTCGGATTTGATCAAGACGCTGGAAGAAAAATGGGGCGTCAAAGCAGCACCCGCGGCGGTCGCGGTAGCTGCCGCTGGTCCGGCCGCGGCTGCCGCAGCCGCCCCGGCTGAGGAGCAGACGGAGTTCAACGTCGAGCTCAAGGAGGCGGGCGCCAACAAGATCTCGGTCATCAAGGTGGTCCGCGAGATCACCGGGCTCGGGCTCAAGGAGGCGAAGGACCTGGTCGAAGGCGCGCCGAAGACCCTCAAGGAGGGCGTTTCCAAGGCCGAGGCCGAGGAGATGAAGAAGAAGCTCGAGGAAGCCGGTGCGAAGGCTGCGCTCAAGTAGGTGTTCGGGATCATCGGAGATTTCGTAACGCCTCCGCAGCCTGCTGAGCGGATCCGAGGGCGGAGCGTGCGCGGGATGTCTTCCTGCGCTCGCTACCCGTCCATCGGCGACATGCGAGAACGCATCCCAACTGCGAGGCAGACGAGGCAGAGGGGCCTCCGTTGCCCCGGTCGCTCAGGCGTCGATCGTCCCGTGAAACCGGGCTCGGTCCGCATGAGCTGTTTGCACAATTCTTTCCGCTGACTAGGCTACCCTCTCGCCTGGCGGCGTGCCTTTTGCTTTACGCGGTCGAATTTCCTACTAAGGTCCCAGCGCGTCGTAGAGACCCGCGTCCGGCAAGAGCGCATGCCGGGCGATCCACGAAAGATAGTCTGTCCCGTGTCGGTGGGCCGCAAGGCACCGTTCGGAGACGAAATCGTCAGGAGCAGCGATGGCGAGTGTCATCCAGTCGAACTTCCGCATTCGCAAGCATCTCGGGCGTGTTCGGAAAGTCATCGAGGTACCCAACCTCATCGACATTCAGAAAACGTCGTACGACAAGTTCCTCCAGTCCAATGTCCCGCAAAGCGAGCGGGCAGAGGTCGGGCTCCAGGCGGTGTTCCGGAGCGTCTTTCCCATCAAAGACTTCAACGGGACGAGTGAGCTCGTCTTCGTAAGCTACAACCTCGAGAAGCCGAAGTACGACGTCGAAGAGTGCCGCCAGCGCGGCATGACGTACGCCGCGCCTATCAAGGTCACGACCCAGCTGATGATCTACGACACGCGCGACGGCGGTGAACGCATCGTGCGCGACATCAAAGAGCAGGAGGTCTACTTCGGCGAGATCCCGCTGATGACGGACACCGGCACGTTCATCATCAATGGCACCGAGCGCGTCGTGGTCAGCCAGCTCCATCGCAGCCCCGGCGTCTTCTTCGACCACGACAAGGGCAAGACCCACTCGAGCGGAAAGGTCCTCTACAGCGCGCGCATCATCCCGTATCGCGGCTCGTGGCTCGACTTCGAGTTCGACCCGAAGGACATCATTTACGTCCGCATCGATCGCCGCCGCAAGATGCACGCGACCGTACTCTTGCGGGCGCTCGGCTACTCGACTCAGGACCTCCTCAACTACTTCTACAACACGGAGGAGGTCTTTCTCGAGAAGGGCGGAAAGTACTCGAAGAGCGTCGAGTTCGATCTTTTGCCCGGGCAGCGCGCCACCCGCGACATCAAAGTGGGCGGCGAAGTCATCGTCAAGAAGAACACGAAGTTCACCAAAGCCGCCATCAAGAAGCTCCGGGACTCGAAGGTCGATCGGCTGCCGGCCGACGCCGAGGAGCTCGTGGGCAAGGTCGCGGCGCACGACGTCGTAGACAAGGAAACGGGCGAAGTCGTTCTCGAGGTCAACGAAGAAGTGACCGAAGCGAAGCTCGAGAAGCTCCGCGAGGCGGGCATCGATCAGTTCAAGATCCTCTTCATCGACGGATTGAACGTAGGTTCGTACCTGCGCGATACGCTTCTGGCCGAGAAGGTCAAGACGACCGAAGACGGCATCATGGAGATCTATCGCCGCCTCCGGCCGGGGGATCCGCCCACCCTCGAAACGGCCAAAACCCTCTTTCACAACTTGTTTTTCAATCCGGAGCGCTACGACCTGTCGAAGGTCGGGCGCCTCAAGCTCAACTACAAGTTCTACCGGGACTTGGCCGAAGACCAGAGGCCCTCGCTCGATACGGCGGTGCTCACGCCCCAGGACATTCTGGAGACGGTGCGCCACCTCATCGAGTTGAAGAACGGCCGGGGCTCGGTGGACGACATCGACCACCTGGGCAATCGCCGCGTTCGTGCAGTCGGCGAGCTGATGGAGAATCAGTACCGCATCGGCCTCGTACGCATGGAGCGCGCGATCAAAGAGCGCATGAGCATGTCGCAAGAAATCGACACGCTGATGCCCCACGACCTCATCAACGCGAAGCCCGTGAGCGCAGTCGTAAAGGAGTACTTCGGCAGTTCGCAGCTATCGCAGTTCATGGACCAGACGAACCCGCTCAGCGAAGTGACGCACAAGCGCCGCCTCTCTGCGCTAGGGCCCGGAGGCCTCACCCGCGAGCGCGCCGGGTTCGAAGTCCGCGACGTCCACCCGACGCACTACGGCCGCATCTGCCCGATCGAGACGCCGGAGGGGCCGAACATCGGGCTCATCGCTTCGCTGTCGACGTTCGCGCGCGTCAACGAGTTCGGTTTCGTCGAGACCCCGTATCGGCGCGTCTCGGAGGGAAAGATAACCGACGACGTGTCGTGGTACTCGGCACTCGAAGAAGAGGGGAAGTACATCGCCCAGGCATCGGCGATGTTCGACGAGCGCAACAAGTTCAAGGAAGCCCTCGTCAGCGCGCGCCTCAACGGTGACTTCCACATGGTCACCCCGGACATGATTCAATTGATGGACGTGTCGCCCAACCAAATGGTGAGCGTCGCAGCGGCGCTCGTTCCGTTTCTCGAGCACGACGACGCGAACCGAGCGCTCATGGGCGCGAACATGCAGCGCCAGGCGGTACCGCTCATTCGGAGCCATGCCCCGTTCGTCGGAACGGGCATGGAGGGGAAGCTCGCGCGCGACTCGGGCGTGTGCACCCTCGCGCGACGCGACGGCGTCGTCGAAAGCGTGGACGCCACCCGGATCGTCGTTCGCCCCGACAGCGACAAGCCGGAAATCCCCGACATTTATCCGCTGATGAAGTTTCAGCGGTCCAATCAATCGACCTGTTACAACCAGGCTCCGATCGTTCGTGCCGCGGACCGCGTGAAGGCGGGGGACGTCCTGGCCGACGGACCAAGCTGCGACATGGGCGAGCTCGCTCTCGGGCAGAACGTCCTCGTCGCGTTCATGCCGTGGCAAGGGTTCAACTTCGAAGACTCGATCCTCGTCAGCGAGCGGATTGCCAAGGATGACGTGTTCACGTCGATCCACATCGAAGAGTTCGAGTGCGTCGCGCGCGACACGAAGCTCGGCAAGGAAGAAGTCACGCGCGACATTCCGAACGTCGGCGAGGAGGCCCTGAAAGACCTCGACGAGAGCGGGATCGTGCGCATCGGCGCCGAAGTGAAGCCGGGCGACATTCTGGTCGGCAAAATCACGCCCAAAGGCGAGACGCAGCTCAGCCCGGAGGAGAAGCTCCTACGCGCGATCTTCGGTGAGAAAGCCGGCGACGTCCGCGACAGCAGCCTGCGGGTGCCCCCCGGGGTCAGCGGAATCGTCATCAACGCGCGCGTCTTTTCCCGCAAGGGAACGGAGAAGGACGAGCGATCCAAGGACATCGAAGATCACGAGCGGGCGCGCCTCGAGAAGATGCGCGACGAAGAGATCAAGATCCTTCGCGACTCGTTTTATCGGCAAATCCGCAGCCAACACGTCGGGTCGATGACGACGGGCAAGCTCGTCGACGACAAGGGCAAAGTCCTCCTGCAGAAGGGCGTAGCCCTCGACGAGGAGACTCTCGAGAACGTTCCCCGAAAGTACTGGACCGAGCTTCCCGTCGACGGTGCGGACGAGATCGCCCAGAAGGTCAGGGAGCTCGAAGAGATCGTTCAGCTTCGCGAAGACCACTTCCGCGACAAGATCGACCGCCTGAGCAAAGGCGATGAGCTGCCGCCGGGTGTCATCAAGATGGTGAAGGTCTACATCGCCATCAAGCGAAAGCTCCAGGTCGGCGACAAGATGGCGGGGCGGCACGGAAACAAGGGTGTCATTTCCCGCATTCTTCCCGAGGAGGACATGCCGTATCTGCAAGACGGCACCCCGGTCGACATCGTCCTCAATCCGCTCGGAGTTCCGAGCCGGATGAACGTCGGGCAGATCCTCGAGACCCACCTCGGTTGGGGGGCGCGCGTGCTCGGGGCCCAGCTCCGCTACATGCTCGAGGAGAAGTTCGGCGCGGGCGCGATGCGCGATCACATCAAGAAGATCTTCGACGGTGACGAAGACATCGCGAAGTTGCTGACGAAGCTCGGCGAGGACGACGTGCGTCAGCTCGCCTTCAAGCTGAGGCGGGGCATCCACTACGCGAGCCCCGTCTTCGACGGCGCGCAGGAGCGGCAGATCAAAAATACGCTCGGGCTCGCGGGCCTGCCTACCAGCGGACAGACGGTTCTCTTCGACGGCCGCTCGGGTGAGGCCTTCGATCAGGAAGTGACGGTGGGCGTGATGTACATGCTCAAACTTCACCACCTGGTCGACGACAAGATTCACGCGCGCTCGATCGGGCCTTACTCGCTCGTCACGCAGCAACCCCTCGGCGGCAAGGCGCAGTTCGGCGGGCAGCGCCTCGGCGAAATGGAAGTCTGGGCCATGGAGGCGTACGGCACTGCTTACGCTCTCCAAGAGTTCCTCACGGTGAAGAGCGACGACGTGCAGGGCCGTACCCGGATGTACGAGGCGATCGTCAAAGGCGAGTACAACCTCGAACCAGGGCTTCCCGAGAGCTTCAACGTGCTCATCAAAGAGCTTCAGGCTTTGTGCCTGAACGTCGAGCTCATCGATGCGGCCAGCCAGCGCGCCGAGCACGCCGCGGAAGAGTAAGCGTCCACGCGGCGGCTCCAACCGCCGCATCCGCACCGCGACCAATCGGGAGCGGTCACGAGTTATCCGTTTCGTCCGTAGGCAGACAGAAAAAGGAAGAACCGATGCGCGACATCTTCAGCTTCTTCGAGAAGCCCAAAGATCCGCTTTCTTTCAGCGCGATTCGAATCTCGCTCGCTTCGCCCGAAAAGATCCGCGAATGGTCCCACGGCGAGGTCAAGAAGCCGGAGACCATCAACTACAGGACCTTCAAGCCGGAGAGGGACGGGCTCTTCTGCGCGAAGATCTTCGGGCCGGTGAAGGACTACGAGTGCAATTGCGGCAAGTACAAGCGCATGAAGCATCGCGGGATCGTCTGCGAGAAGTGCGGCGTGGAAGTCATCCAGTCGAAGGTTCGGCGCGAGCGCCTCGGCCACATCAATCTGGCGACTCCCGTTGCGCACATCTGGTTTCTGAAATCGCTGCCGAGCCGCATCGGCAACATCCTCGATATCTCGCTGAAGGATCTCGAAAAAGTTCTCTACTGCGAGAGCTATATCGTCATCGATCCGAAGGAGACCGGCCTGAGCAAGGCCGAGCTTCTCAGCGAAGAGCGATTCATGCAGCTCGCCGAAGAGTACGGCGATGACAAGTTCGTCGCCGGGATGGGCGGCGAGGCGGTTCTCGAAATGCTCAAGCAGGTGGACGTCCACACGCTGAGCGAGCAGCTCCGCCAAGAAATGCGCTCCGCCACGAGCGAGGCCAAGCGCAAGAAGATCGTCAAGCGACTGAAGGTCTGCGAGGCGTTCCGAGAGAGCGGCAACCGTCCCGAATGGATGATGCTGACGGTGATTCCGGTGCTTCCGCCGGATCTCCGACCGCTCGTCCCGCTCGATGGGGGTCGTTTCGCCACGAGCGATTTGAACGACCTTTATCGTCGCGTCATCAACCGCAACAACCGCCTGAAGCGCCTTCTCGAGCTCAATGCGCCGGAAATCATCATCCGCAACGAACGGCGGATGCTGCAAGAAGCGGTCGACGCCCTTTTCGACAACGGTCGTCGCGGCAAGACGATCACCGGCCCGAACAAGCGCCCGCTGAAGTCGCTGAGCGACATGCTCAAGGGCAAGCAAGGGCGATTCCGTCAGAACCTCCTCGGAAAGCGCGTCGACTATTCCGGGCGTTCGGTCATCGTCGTCGGGCCGACGCTCAAGCTGCACCAGTGCGGTTTGCCCAAGCAAATGGCGATCGAGCTCTTCAAGCCGTTCATCTACAACAAGCTCGAAGAGCGCGGGTACGTCAACACCATCAAGAGTGCCAAGAAGATGGTGGAGAAGGAGCGCCCCGAGGTTTGGGACATTCTAGAAGAGGTCATCACCGAGCACCCGGTGCTCCTCAATCGCGCCCCGACGCTCCACCGCCTGGGCATCCAGGCATTCGAACCCGTGCTCATCGAAGGCAAGGCGATTCAGCTTCACCCGCTGGTGTGCGCCGCCTTCAACGCCGACTTCGACGGCGACCAGATGGCGGTTCACGTGCCGCTTTCCATCGAGGCCCAAATGGAGGCGCGCGTGCTCATGATGAGCACGAACAACATTCTGTCGCCCGCGAATGGCCGCCCGATCATCAATCCGACCCAAGACATCGTCCTCGGGCTCTACTACGCGACGCGTGAGCGCAAGTTCTCGAGGGGCTGCTTCCGTGATGGCTCGCTCACCGTCGACAAGAAGGGCCACGCCGAGGGTTACTTGCGCGGCGTTTACGCGAGCGTCGACGAAGTGCGAATGGCGTACGACCACGGCGAGGTCACTCTGCACTCGGGCATTCGCGTGCGGGTTCCGGACCCGAACAACGAGGGCAAGACGCGGCTCCTCGCCTCGACCGTGGGCCGGTGCCTCGTCGCAGAGATCCTGCCCGAGGGCTTGCCCTTCGATCTCGTCAACAAGACGCTCGACAAGAAGGCTCTCTCCTCGCTCATCGACGCCTGCTACCGCAAGCACCGCAACAAGGCGACGGTCCTGCTCGCGGACCGACTGCGCACGCTGGGCTTCGACTACGCCACGCGCGCCGGGGTCTCCATCTGCATGGACCACATGGTCATCCCGCAGGCGAAGGGAGTCTTGCTCGGCGAGGCGCAGGCAGAAGTGCAGCGCGTCATCGATCAGTACCAGGAAGGTCTCATCACGGACGGCGAGAGGTACAACAAGATCGTCGATATCTGGGCCGGCGTCGCCGACAAGGTGACGCAGGAGATGATGAACGAGATCGGCAAAGAAAAGATCGTCGACGGTGAAACCGGCAAGGAGCTCATCGAACCGAGCTTCAACCCGATCTACATCATGGCAGACTCGGGCGCGCGCGGTTCGACGCAGCAAATCCGCCAGCTCGCCGCCATGCGAGGGCTGATGGCTCGTCCTTCCGGCGAGATCATCGAGACGCCCATCACGGCGAATTTCCGCGAGGGGCTGAGCGTGCTCGAGTACTTCACGTCGACGCACGGCGCCCGAAAGGGTCTCGCCGACACCGCTCTCAAGACCGCGAACTCGGGGTATCTCACGCGCCGTCTCGTCGACGTCGCGCAGGATGCGGTGATCGCCGAGTTCGACTGCGGAACCCTCGACGGCATTCGCGTGACGAAGCTCGAGGACGCCGGCGAAGTCATCCAGCCGCTCGGAGACCGCATCCTCGGTCGCGTCGCGCTGGAGGACATCGTCGATCCGCTGACCGGCGAAGTCCTCGTGCCCGCCAATACGGAGCTCGACGAGCAGCTCGTGCACGTCATCGAGGAGGCCGGAATCGAGGAAGTGGTCATCCGCTCGGTCCTCACCTGCCAGACGAAGCGAGGCGTGTGTGCCAAGTGCTACGGGCGTGATCTTGCGCGCGGGTACAAGGTGAACATCGGCGAATCCATCGGCATCATCGCGAGCCAATCGATCGGCGAACCGGGCACTCAGCTGACGATGCGGACGTTCCACATCGGCGGAGCGGCGGCGCGAGGCAAGATCGAGCAAAGCTCGCTCGAGTCTCGCAACGAGGGCTACATTCGAATTCGCAACGCAAACCTAGCCCGCAAGGTGGACGGCACCGTGACGGTGATGAACCGGCACGGCGAAATCGTAATCGTCGACGATACGGGTCGCGAGCGCGAGCACCATCGCCTGGTGTACGGCGCTCTTCTCAAGGTCGACGAAGGAGCCAAGGTGAAGGCCGGACAGCTCCTGGCGGAGTGGGACGCCTTCGCCATGCCGATTCTCAGCGAGGTCGGCGGCATCGTGAAGTTCGGCGACATCGTCGAAGGCGTGACGATGACCGAGAAGCTGGACGAGGTCACCGGCCTTTCCCGCAAGGTGATCATCGAATCGCGGGCGGCGGACCTACGCCCTCGCATATCCATCAAGAGCCCCCAGAGCGGCGAGCAGCTCAAGTTGCCGGGGAGCACGCTCGACGCCCGTTACCTACTGCCGGTCGGTGCGAATATCGTCGTGCAAGACGGCGACGAGATCAGCGGCGGCGATGTTCTCGCGAAGATTCCGCGCGAGACCACGAAGACGCAGGACATCACCGGCGGTTTGCCGCGGGTGGCCGAGCTCTTCGAGGCGCGAAAGCCGAAGGACCACGCAATCATCGCCGAGATTGACGGCGAAGTGAGCTTCGGCAAGGACACCAAGGGCAAGCGCAAGGTCGTCATTACCCCCTTCGCACCCGACGGCGCGCTCCTGACCGATCAGGCGCGTGAGTACTTGATTCCGAAAGGTAAGCACATCCAGGTCCAACCGGGTGACCGCGTCCGCGCGGGCGAGCCCCTGATGGACGGCCCGGCGAATCCCCACGACATCTTGCGCGTCAAGGGAGAGAAGGAACTCGCCGCGTACCTGGTCAACGAGATCCAGCAGGTGTATCGCCTGCAGGGCGTCGCCATCAACGACAAGCATATCGAGGTCATCGTTCGGCAGATGCTGCGACGCGTCCGCATCAAGGACGTGGGCGACACGAACTTCCTCATCGACGAGCAGGTGGAGAAGTATCTGTTCGAGCGAGAGAACCAGCGGGTCATCGAGCGCGGGGGTAGGCCCGCGGTCGCCGAACCGCTCCTCCTCGGCATCACGAAGGCCAGCCTCTCGACCGAATCGTTCATCAGCGCGAGCTCCTTCCAGGAGACGACGAAGGTTCTCACCGAGGCGGCTGTCTCCGGCAAAGTCGACTTCTTGCGCGGCCTCAAAGAGAACGTGATCATGGGCCGGCTGATTCCTGCCGGGACCGGACTGTCGGCCTACAGGCAGCTCAAAGTCGTCGTCGAGGGTGACGAAGGTGAACGCTTCGCCCCGCCCGTGCCGCGAACGGCGGAGCCAGCGCTCACCGCCGTCAACGAAGAGTAGCGGCCCGCGCCCGCGACCCTCTCGCGACTACAGGATGGTCCCGCCGGCGTAGCGCCGGCGGGCCCATTCGCTCATCGCGATACCAGCTGCGACAGCGAGCGGAAGTGACTGGTTGATCCCATAGACCGGGATGCCGATGACGTCGTCGGCGCGTGCGAGAACGGAGGGGGGCACTCCGAAGCGCTCGCTTCCAAAGACGAGGACTGTCTCCTTGGGGAACGCATCGACCGCGTAGATCGACCGGCGGGCGTGGTCCTTTTCGAGGACCCACATCGGCCGTCGACCGATTGCGCGGAAGAGGTCCGTCTCGTCCTCGAGTGGGACGATGGTCTCGTACTTGTGCATTCCCATCGACGCCTTCGCGTAGAAGGGAGCCCCTCCGATGAGGAAGATTTCGCGCGCGAGGAAATTGTGCGCGACGCGGATGATGGCGCCGACCGCGAAGGGGTTGCCCGGAGTCCAGAGCGCTACGGAGAAATCGTTTCGAAGGGGCGCGAGCGCGGCCGTCACGAATTGGGCGGTGTCGTCGACCGGAGTCGGGAGGGCCATTTGTCAAACCTTGACAATGAGCGGACCACAAGTAAAGTGCGCCTCCCTCGCGGTCCGGGGTTTGCGCGACGATCCTTCGTCGGCCCTCTAGACTGCGCGCGCGGGGAGAATCTTCCGCCTATGCCGACGATTAATCAGCTCATTCGCCACGGTCGCCTCGCCGCTCGGGTCAAGACTGCCTCCCCCGCGCTGAAGGCGTGTCCGCAGAAACGCGGGGTGTGCGTCCGCGTGTACACAACGACGCCCAAGAAGCCCAACTCCGCGCTGCGCAAGGTTTGCCGCGTCCGATTGACCAACGGCATGGAAGTGACCTCTTACATTCCGGGCGAGGGGCACAATCTCCAGGAACACTCCGTCGTGCTCATCCGCGGGGGCCGCGTGAAGGATTTGCCCGGTGTCCGGTATCACGTCGTCCGCGGGACGCTCGATGCGTCCGGAGCCATCGGCCCCTCCTCCACGAACAAGGTCAACCGGAACCGCAAGCGCTCGAAGTACGGGGTCAAGCGCCCCAAGGCGTAACGACTTCGCAATCCACGGTGCCGGCAGTGCTGCTCCCGGTGTGAGCCCGCCCAAAGCCCAGAGATTTCACCAGCTCCCAAAGGTTTACGTCCCATGCCCCGCCGCCGCGAAGTCCCCAAGCGAAAGATAACTCCGGACCCGAAGTTCAAGGACAAGCTCGTCTCCAAGTTCACGAACACGTTGATGCTTGGGGGAAAGAAGTCGACGGCTGAAGGGATTCTCTACGGCGCGCTCGACGTCATCCGCGACCGCTTCAAAGAGGAGCCGCTCGAGGTCTTCCGCAAGGCGCTCGACAACGTGAAGCCGAAGCTGGAGGTCAAGAGCCGACGGGTGGGTGGTGCGACCTACCAGGTGCCCGTCGAAGTCCGACCCGAGCGGCGCGTGACGCTGGCCATGCGCTGGCTCGTTACGTTTGCGCGCGACCGCGGAGAGAAGACGATGCGTGAGCGCCTCGCCGCGGAGTTCTTGGATGCCGCGAACGGCCGCGGCAACGCCGTGAAGAAGAAGGACGACACGCACAAGATGGCCGAGGCCAACAAGGCCTTCGCGCACTATCGCTGGTGATGGTGCGCCGGGGCCTCGCATCGCCCCAGCACGCGAAAGACGCTTCAGAACGAGGACTGTCCGCAGCGAAATGAACACGCCGACATAAGGATCGGGTTACTGGCGACAACGACCGCGCAGTACCCCGACACCCTCTCTGGGTCAGCCGCCACGCGCGGCACTCTTCCGGAAAAGCGGAAGAGGAGGCCAGAGGGGGTTTCGTGCATTCGGCACCAGAAAAAGCTCCCCCTACTTCCGTACGAAAGACAATCGCAGGAGATTTTCCGTGGCTCGTGAGTACCCCATCGAAAGGACGCGCAATATCGGCATCATGGCGCACATCGATGCGGGGAAGACCACGACCACCGAGCGCGTTCTCTACTACACGGGCGTCAATTACAAGATCGGGGAGGTCCACGAGGGTGCGGCGACCATGGACTACATGGTCCAGGAGCAGGAGCGCGGCATCACGATAACTTCGGCGGCCACGAATTGCTTTTGGCGGCCGCTCGAGGGCCCCTGGGCCGGCATCACTCACCGCATCAACATCATCGATACGCCGGGCCACGTGGACTTCACCATCGAGGTCGAGCGCAGCTTGCGGGTGCTCGACGGCGCGGTGGCGGTGTTCGACGGCGGGAACGGCGTCGAGCCGCAAAGCGAGACGGTCTGGCGCCAGGCGGACAAGTATCGTGTCCCGCGGGTGGCGTTCATGAACAAGATGGATAAGGTCGGGGCCGACTTTCTCATGTGCGTCCAAAGCATGAAGGAACGGCTCGGCACGAACCCCGTTCCCATTCAGTGGCCGCTCGGCGAAGAGGAAAGGCACAAAGGAATCATCGATCTCATCAAGATGAAGGCCGCCGTCTTCGACGAGGAGTCCAAGGGCCAAAAGTACGAGTGGGTCGATGTGCCCGCCGAGTACGAGAACGTCGCCCGGGAGTGGCGCGACAAGCTGATCGAGTCGTGCGCCGACGTGGACGACGAAATCATGCAGACGTATCTCGAAGGCCGCACCGACAAGGTGACGGATGTGATGATTCACCGGGCCCTGCGCTACGGCACGATCAATTTCAAACTCGTCCCCGTCATCTGCGGTTCGGCGTTCAAGAACAAGGGCGTGCAAATGCTCCTGGACGCCGTCACGAATTACCTCCCTTCGCCGGTCGACATTCCTCCGGTGAAGGGCGTCGATCCGAGCAAGAAGGACAAACCGGAAATCGAGCGGAGGGCATCGGACGACGAACCCTTCAGCGCGCTGGCGTTCAAGATCATCAACGACCCCCACGGGAACTTGACGTTCTTCCGCGTTTACTCCGGGAAGGTGACGAGCGGCACGATGGTGCTGAACTCCTCGCGCGACAAGCGCGAGCGCATCGGGCGCATCCTGCGCATGCACGCGAACAAGCGCGAGGAAGTCCAGGAAGCCGATTCGGGAAATATCTACGCGGCGGTCGGCTTCAGGGACACGCGCACGGGCGACACGCTGTGCGACGAGAACAAGCCGATCGTCCTCGAGAAGATGATCTTCCCCGAGCCGGTCATCTCGATCGCGATCGAGCCGAAGACGAAGGCGGACGTCGAGAAGCTCGGCGTGGCCCTGCAGAAGCTTGCCTACGAGGATCCGTCGTTCCGCACTCACACCGACGAAGAGAGCGGGCAGACCATCATCGCCGGCATGGGCGAGCTGCACCTCGAGATCATCGTCGACCGCCTGAAGCG
>JBAULD010000149.1:0-12170 GCA_049578005.1 Polyangiaceae bacterium | reverse complement strand
GCGTCGCACCAGCGGGCGAGCGCCTCCCGCAGCGCTCCGGTGCGGCGAAGCTCGGCCTCGAAAAGAGCCCCCAGCGAACCGTGGGCTCGCTGGACGCGCCCCGCGCCGACCAAGAGCCGCGCGATGTCTTCGCCGAGAAAGACGCGATGCTTCCATCCGCGAAGGCGTCCTCGGACCTCCGCGGGCGGCCCATCGGCCAGCCGCGCCGGATGGTCTCCCAGGCGACTGAGGAGGTCCTTCATCTTTGCACGGATCGCCTTGACGTTGCCGAAGGCGATGCATGCCGCCAGGAGGGCGACGACCTCGCGGTCACGCGGGTCCTCGTATCCGTGGACGAAGCCGACCGGATCGGCCGCGCGGCGCTCGTCGACGTCGCACCGAGCGCGCACCGCATCGAGAGCCGTCTTGACGCGGCGTTCCCGCTCGCTGAGACGCGGGTCACGGCCGCTCTTCGACACGGCCTCCTGCGTCCTTCTTGGCGTGAAGCGACTCTCGTGCGGCGCGCTGCTCGGCACGCACGCGCTCGGCATGCGCTCGGTCGCGGCGCAGCCGGCCGATGGCGAGCCACCGATCTTCCCGGCTGGCCACGGCGCGCGAAACGTAGGTCTCCCAGTGGGTCTCGGCCGACGCCCACCGCGCCGCGGCGCCGCGCGAATCGGGCTCGTTGCCGGCGGCTGCGGCGTCTCCGAGCGCGAGATACCATTCGCGCTCCCAGTCCGGCACGAAGAAGACATTTTGTTGATCGCGGATCGCGTCCCACCCCGTCACGTTGCGCGGCAGGCCCATGGGCCCGATCTCGTCCCAGGTGAGCTGAGATGCCTTGGCCGCCGCGTCGATCGCGGCGCGGGCGTCGCCGCCGCGATCGAGGGCTACGGCGAGATCCCAGAGCGTGAGCGCATAGGTCGAGTTGCGGCTGCTCGAATTCGGTAGGGTGCCGCAGATTTGCATCGCGCTCCGAAACGTGCCGAGCGCGTCGTCCAGTCTTCCGAGCCGCATCTCGGCCTCGCCCATGTTCATCATCGTCAGGGCTCGGGACCGATCGTCCGACAAGCGCGCGATGTAGCGGCGCGAAACAGCGACTTCTTCGCGAGGCCGATCGAGCTTGGCGTACGTCTCGACCAACGCTTCGAGTGCGAACGTAGCGGCCGGATGGTCGGGTGCCATCTCCAGAGCGGGTACCAGCACGTCGACGACCCGCTGATACAGATCGTCGCGCCCGAGGAGCGTCGCGAGCCGCTCGTAGACGACACCCAAGTCAAACCGGAGGCGCACGTCTGGGCTGACTGGGGCTCCCGCGTCCTCGAGCATGGCTCGCGCAGCGGCGAGGCGCAGCTCCTCGTCGCGCCGCTGCTCGGACGGCAACGCGTCGTCGCCCATGCGGCGATGGAGCAATCGCTCGACGCGCACGTGAAGGTTCCACCGCTCCCGCTCCGCCGGATCTTTCGCGACGTCCCAAACTCCGGGCGGGGTGTCCGCCCAACCAACGCGCTCCCCGGCCAGGAGTGCCGCCACGGCGAGCAGGAGCGCCGGGGCCCCGATTCGCACGAGCGCGGTCATCTCCGTGCGGCTCCCGGACCCGTGTGCTTCGAGGCGAGCGACGCGATGTGAGCGCGCGCGTGCGCGGCCCAGACACCGCTCGGAGCCTCGTCGAGGGCAAGCTGCCATTGGTCGCGCGCGCCCGGCGTGTCGGTCGGCTCGAGCGCCAGCGCGGCGAGGGCGTGCGCTTCAGCGGGGACCACGGCGAGCAGCTCTTTGGCGCGCGGCGACGCAATCGTGTCGCGCGGATCTCCGCGGGCTCGCTCGCCGAGCAGCGCGAAGGCCTCGTCGGGATCTCCGCGCCGATCGAGCGCAAGGGCCAGGGCGAGCACGGCGACGGCTTGGGCTTCGTCCTGGCCTTCGCGCACCGCTTCCCGCAGTGCCGATGCGGCCTCGTCGAGCCCAGCGGCGCCGCGCGCCATCCCGACGAGCGCTGCCTCGATCTCCGAACGGACTCGGTCCGCGGTGGAGAGGGCCGAGGCCCGCGGAAGGAGCGCGCGGTAGGCATCTCCCGCGGCCTCCGTCCGCCCCGTGCGCGCGAGAGCGCGGGCCCATGCGAGCAGTGCGGGTGGATCGTCGAGCGCTCGGGGATCTCGGGATCGGCCTTCGGTGAGCGCCGCGAGCGCCTCGCCGTACTTCCCGAGGGCGGCGAGCGCGCGTCCCTCGAGGATGCGGGGCGCGGCGTGTCCGGGCAAGACCTGGTCGGCTTCTTTTGCCGCGTCGAGCGCGGCCTGGGCCATCGCGGCGATGCCCGCAAGTTTCGACGAGGAGCTCGCGACGAGATCGCAGTAGCGCCTGAGCTCGGGCGACTTGGCGCGCTCCCATACGTTGCCGCCGCGTTCAGCCGGGTCGCCGCACTCTCGCGGCCGGCCGCTCGACCACGCGCCGGGGCCGGCCTGGGCGAGCACGAGAACGAGCGCGGGCAGCATCGCGGAGGGCAACGTAGCGGGAGCGCGGGGAACGCGCGACCCGCTGCGGTCGACTCAATTGTGCTGAAGAGTCGGGCAGGCGGGGCACACCGCCGTGATGCAGTTGGCAAAGTCGAGATACGCCGTGACTCCGGATTGAACGGAAGGGTTGTTCTCGCATGAGCCGACGCAAACCGTGTCCCCCTGCATGCACGTTTGCGTGCACTGCAGGAGCGACTGGCACTCCGTGGTGCACGCCATGTCCGACGGACAGCACATGGACGTGATGCACTGCCCGCAATACAAGTTCGGCGACATCACGAGCAGGTCGGCGCCGCCGCATGTCGTCGTTCCCGACGTCGCGGTGCTGCTCGGCACCGGGCCCGCCTCCGAGGCGGGGTTCGCCGACGACCCGCCGCCGCTCGATAGGCTCGCACACGACGCGTCGGGGGGAGGAACGCAATTGCCGAGCTCCAGCGGGAGCTTGGAACTGCCGGAGGAGCAACCGGCCAAGCCCAAGGCGAAAGCAACGCTCATCGCTCGCATGGCACCCATTGTATCCTGACGCGTTGCTGGGGGGATCGGCGCGTCCGACATACCCCGTTCGGCGATGTGGACGCGATCGACGGCGCTCCTCGCGCTTTCGACGGAGGGTGAGCGCGAAGCTGGTATCGTAAAAAGAAGGGGATGAGTCTCTTTTCGAAATCGCCCAAGGACGGCCCCCCGAAGCCCGACTCGTCGACCACGAAGGTCCCGGCCCCGGCGCGAGGCGCAGGGCCGCGGCCGCAATACCCCCCGGCCGCGCCCGTCCAGCCCCCCGCAGCCGCACCCAAGCCCGCTCCCCCTGCAGTGGTGCCGACTCGGATCATCGACGGCGCTGCCGCCGCCCGCCCGCGACCGGCCATGCCCGTCATCGCGATCGGGCCGCCCGGCGCTCCTCCGGCGGCTACGCCTTCCGCGGCCACCGCTGTCCCCTCGGCCGATGCAGTCCCCCCAGGCCTGTTTCCGATGCCCGCCGCGGCGCCAAGAGCGCAACCTCCGCCTCCGCCCGCCGCTCGATCGGAAGGAGCTCCGATCGGGTCCGTTCGGCCCACCGCGCCGGATCTCGCCCGCCAAGAGGGCGCTCAGGTCTCGATCGCCGATACGTTCGAGCGTCTCCTCAGCTTGGAAGACCTCGACGAAGGCTTTGCCAAGATCCAGGGCTCTGCGGACGCATCGCGGTCCTCCGCTCCGGCGTTGACGGATCTCGCCGAAGTTCGCTCCCTATTCGCGCAGCTCGCCGTCAACCATGTGCGCCAAGTTCGCGATTTCATGATCGACCTTCGCTGGCGCGACGCCACGCTCGAATGGGTCGGTATTTGCGAGCCCGCCTTGCGGTCGCTTCGTCGCGCGGCCGACAAACTCGAGCTGCGCGAGCTTTGCGGCGCGCTCGATCGATTTGCCGAAGCACTCGCGGTTGCGCAAGGAACGGGTGGGGGACCGATCGACGGCGAGCGCCGTGACAATTTGCTCGCGCGCTACGACGAGCTTTCCGCGGTCCTTCCACAAGCGTTCGCGCTCGATCTCGATCGGACGCAGCGCGAGGCGGTCATCCTCCAGTCGCTCCTCCTCCAAGTCCCCGAAGTGAAGAAGGTCACGCTCGACAAACTCTACGCGGCGGGCCTGACGACGCTCGAAGCGCTGTTTTTGGCGACCCCCGCGGACATCGTCGCGACCACCGGCATCGACGAGGGCCTGGCGGCGCGAATCGTCCACCGTTTCCGCACCTACCGCGAACAGGTGAAGGCCGCCGCGCCCGACGCGACGCGCGCCAACGAGCGGGAGCGAGTCGCCCAGCTGACCGCGCGCCTTCGGCGCGAACACGACGAATGCGAGCGTCTCGCCCAGTCCTGGACGCGCGAGGCGGAGCAGAAGCGAAAGTCGTTGCGCAAGACGCGTGCGCAAACACTCCTCGATTTGCAGGTCGTGCTCGCGCGCCTCGGAGAAGTAGACCGCCTGAAGGAGCTCGAGCGGCTCCCGTTCGAGCGCAAGGTCGCGCACCTCGAGTCCTTTCTCGAGGAGGCGCGCGAAAAGTACATGGCGCAGTCCTGACGTCCTGACGAGGAGGAGGCCCGAACCGATATGCCCGAGCTTACGGCGGACTTAGTCCTGAGAAAGATCAAGAGCGGCGAGAAGGTCGAGCGCGCGGACCTGCGCGGCCTCGCGATGCCCAAGGCCCTTCTCGAAGGGGTCAGCTTCCGCCGGTGCGATCTCGACGGGGCGAACTTCGAGGGAGCGCGCCTCGCGCGAGCGGTGCTCAAGAACGCCAGTTTGCGCGAGGCGTTCCTCGCAACCGCGGATCTGCGGGAAGCGAACTTGGAGAGCGCGGACCTCGAGGGCGCGAACCTCCAAGGAGCAAACCTCGTCGGCGCGAACTTGAGCCGGGCCAACCTCGAGGGCGCCAACCTTCAAGGTGCGGACCTGTCCGGAGCCCGCCTCACGCATGCCCAGCTCGAGTCGGCGAAGCTCGGTGGGGCGAAGCTCGTCGGTGCGCACCTCGCTCATGCGGACCTCGGCGACACGGACCTGTCGACCGCGAAGCTCGACGACGCGGACCTGACCAACGCGAATCTTTGCGGCGCCAACCTCGAAGAAGCAAGCCTGGCGCGGGCGCAGCTTCGGGACGCGCAGTTGCGCGGCGCAAACGCGAAGGGGGCCCGATTCCTGGAGGCCGTCCTCGTCAACGCGGCGCTCGCGACCGCAGATCTGACGAACGCGGACTTCACCGGTGCCGACGTGCGGCGCGTCAACTTGGCGGGCGCTCGCCTCGACGGAGCGGTGATGACGGGCGCGCGGGTTCACGGCGTGCTCGGGACGGGAGCGCCCATCCAAGGCCTCCGCGGCGAGTGGGCCGACGACAGCCTCGACGGCACGGGCACCAAGAGAGTGAACGCGGCGGACGTCGCGGCCCTCCTGTCCGGCCAGTCGGCGATTCAAAAGCGCTACTTCGGCAGAGGCGACGTGCTGCGCAACGCGCATCTGGAGTTCGACGCGGGCGCTTCGGTCGAGATCGAGAGCCTCTTCGAACAGTGCACGATCGCGCTCGGCGACGATGCCGACCTCGTCATCGGGAAGGCCGGCGTACTGGCCGGCTGCCAGATCCGCGGGGCGGGACGGATTACGGTCCACGGAAAGTTCGTCGAACGCGAATCGCCCGGCATCCAGGGCCCGACGCAGCTCGTCGTCAGCTCGTGTGGGTCGCTGACGGGCGCGGTCGAGCAGTCCGCCGAGCTCACGAGATTCGCATTCGAGCCCGGATGCATGCTGCGGATGAAGATTCAGCAAGGCAAGAAAGAACGGGCCGCCGAAAAAGCCGTCAAAGGTGGGAGACAGCGATGACAGACAAGGACGTTACGCCGCGGCGAAAGACGTTGGTTGAAGAAGGGACCCAATTCAAGGGTTCGCTCTCTTCGGATTGCCCGATCGAAGTAAAGGGTCGGGTCGAAGGAGATCTCACGGCGCCGGCGCTATTGGTCAGCCCGAGCGGCTCCGTACACGGGCACGTCAAGGTGGGGGAGATGCGCTCGGAGGGTGAACTCGCGGGCGAGTTCGATGCCGACACGGTGCAGCTTTCGGGAACGGTCAAGGACAACACCGTCATCCGAGCCAAGTCGCTCGAAGTGAAGCTCACCCCGCTCAAGGGCAAGATGCAAGTGGTCTTCGGCGAATGCGAGCTCGAAGTCGGGGGAGAGCAGATTCAAAAGAAAGAGGGAACGACGCGACCCGCCGAGATCGCCCGGCCCTCGAGCGTACGCCCACCGGAGTCGCCGCCGACGCCCGACGTCGCTTCGCCGGCAAACGGCTTGTAGCACCTCGCGCAGGTGCGCCGGAGCCGTGCTCAGCGCCCTGCCGGCCGCACGAGCAATCGATCGTCCACTGCGGATACGCCTGCGACGGTGGCCGCGTCGGCTTCGGCGAGCGTGCGCTCGTTGACCGACGCGACCCTGCCTTGCAGGACCACGTGCCGGCCGTCGACGATGACGACGATGGAACCGCTGCCCGAAAGGAGGGGATCGCCGAACAGCTTGGCGCGCACTTCTCGCTCCAGCCGCTCGCCGCTTCGTTCCGGCGGCTGGACTTCCGCTCGGCCCTCGCTCGGAAGCGAGCCACGCTTGCAGGCTCCCGTGAGCGCGGCCAAAACGAGGGCGATCAGCGTGACGTGCACGATTGAAATCTAGCGCGCGGATCCCCCGGCGTCGCGTCAACCGTCGAAGATGGCCCGCAAGCGTTTCGCGCGCGTCGGCAGCCTGAGCTTCCGCAGCGCTTGCGTTTCGATCTGCCGGATGCGCTCGCGAGTCAGGTCGAACGATTCACCGATCTCAGCGAGCGTTCGCTCCGCACCGCCGTCGAGGCCGAAGCGCATCCGGAGCACCTGCGCTTCGCGTGCCGTCAGAGTCGCCAAGAGCTCACGAGTGCCCTCGACGAAGCGCTTCCGCAGCAGGTTCTCCAGGGCGTCCTCTCGTTCGGTGTCGGCGACGAAGTCGACGAGGCGGGCGCTGTCGTCTTCGCCTGCCGGCGCCTCGAGGCTCACCGGTTCCCTTCGCGCCATGAGGGCCATCTGAGCCTTGGCGACGGGCAACCCGACCTCCAGGCAGAGCTCTTCCATCGTCGGCTCTCGCCCGGCGGATTGCACGAGTCGCTTGCGCGCGCTGGCGAGGCGATTGCCCGTTTCGACCATGTGCACGGGAGTACGGATCGTGCGCCCCTGATCGGCGATCGCCCGGGTGATGGATTGCCGGATCCACCACGTCGCATAGGTCGAGAACTTGAATCCTCGCTTGTAGTCGAACTTGTCGACCGCACGCATGAGTCCAATGTTCCCTTCCTGGACGAGATCGGCGATCTGCAATCCCTGCCCCGTATGCCTTTTTGCAATCGATACGACCAGGCGCAAGTTGGCTTCGATGAGCGCGGCCTTCGCGCGGTCCGCGTCGCGCTCGCCCGCTCGAATCGCCGTCAAAGTCACCTCGGTCGCCCGACTCTTGCCCCCGCCCGGTTGAGCCGTGCGGCGAATCGTCCCTACGACGCGTACGAGCGCCGTCCGCGTCAGCCGCATTTGCTCGAGCGCCTCGCTTGCCCTCGCACGTAGGGAAGCGGTACTCCGTACTCGCTGGGCCAATGCTCGGTCGAGCGTATGGATCGGCTCGAAGAGCTCGAGGAGGCGCGTTCGAGCCGCGATCTCGTCGTCCTCTTCGTCTGCGGGATTGCGAGTTACCTCCCGCGCGCGAAGCTTGCCAGCGCCCAGCTCGGCGCCGACGAGCGAAAGTTCTCGAACGGCAGCGGGTGAAGCGACGAGAGCCCGCGCCACGTCCGACTCCGCGCGCTCGATGCGCCGTGCGAGTTCGACCTCTCCCTCGCGCGTGAGGAGGGGCACCCTCCCCAATTTCCTGTAATAAGCTCTAATCGAATCCTCGTCGGCCGGTATCTCGGCCTTCGGCGACATCGACGAAGGTTTGTTCAATGGACTCTCGACTTCGACTTTGAGGTTGCTGCTCGGTCCGCGCCTCGGCCTCTCTCTTCGGGAGTGGCCGAGGGACTGCGCGACCTCTTCTTTCCAATAGCGCGCGCCATACGTCCAGCTCGGCCACGACGCGACCGCAACGATCGCTGCCACCGCCTACGACACCAGAGTCTTGGTGCGCTGCGCTATCGCCACGCGATGCGCGCTCGGCGCTCGATCGGCGTTGTCACTCCGCCCGACTCTTGAGCTCGAGCCGCGATCACGTGTGCCGGTTCCGATCGGATGTGCTCCGCCGATCGCAACTTGATGACGTATCCGCGGACGTACGGCAATAGCGGGTCTCGCATTTGGTATTCAGCCGCAATCGAGACGACGTGCGTTCCCGGGGCGATCGGGGCATCGAACGGGCCCGAGTCTTCGTGAATGAGCATGCCGTCCACCCAGAGCCGCACGCTGCGCAGCTCGTACGTAGCGGGCAGGTCGTTGCGAAACGCGACCGTGGCGGCCGTAGCCGGCGGCTGGGCGGCAGCACGGGGCGAGGCCGCCCAGCACAGCGCAATTGCAATCGCGACCGAAAGCCACTTCATGGCAGCGCACCTCGAGCCCGAAAAGAGCAAACCGCTTGCCGCACTCGGGCAGAGTTACGGAGAGCGACCGAGATGGGTGAGCGCGGCGAGCGCGGATGGGAAGTCGCGCCGGCATGCTTCGCGCTTCCCGCAGCCAACCGGATGCCGGACCATAGCGGCGAAAAGAAGCGATCGGACGGGCTCGTTTGGCTGAGGTGGGCCATCCCTCTCCTTCTTCTGGCCTTCGTTCTCGCGTCCGAGGTGCTCGCGGACCGCAGGCCGGCTGCCCCGAGCATCGATTACTCGAGCTTCTATTCGTTGGTAGAACAGGGCCACGTAGCCAGGGTGACGATTCGCGGGCACAGCGTGGCCGGAATGCTCAAGGAGACGGAGGGAGTCGACGGGAAGTCCGTCCACGACTTCGCGACGTTCCTGCCCGTGGAAGAGGACCAAGACCTCCTCCCGCTCCTGCGGCGGCAGCGCGTGGACGTGCGCGCCGAATCCGAGCAAGCCTCGTTTTGGGGGCCGCTGCTCGTCACGCTTCTTCCGTGGGTGCTCGTGCTCGCGGCCTGGACCTGGCTCGCGCGCCGAGCGCGGAGCGCGATAACCGGCGTCGGTCCGCCTCTCCAGGGCATTCTCAAAGGGCGCCCTCACCGTTTCGAGCGTCAGGACCACGTCCGCGTTCGGTTCGACGACGTCGCCGGGCTCGCCAACGCAAAGCGCGATTTGCAAGAGGTGGTCGAGTTTCTGCGGACCCCCGAACGGTTCCAGCGTCTCGGAGGCAAGCTGCCACGCGGGATCTTGCTCGTGGGCCCGCCAGGTACTGGCAAGACCCTCTTGGCGCGCGCCGTGGCGGGTGAGGCGGAGGTCCCCTTCTTCTACGTGAACGGTTCCGAGTTCATTCAGCTATTCGTCGGTGTCGGCGCCGCGCGAGTACGCGAGCTCTTCGACGAGGCAAAGGCGGCGGCTCCAGCGATCGTGTTCATCGACGAAGTCGACGCCGTGGGGAGGTCGCGCGGCGCCGGGCTCGGCGGGGGAAACGACGAGCGCGAGCAGACGTTGAATCAGCTTCTGTCGGAAATGGACGGCTTTACGCCGAACGACCACACGGTTGTCATTGCGGCGACCAACCGTCCCGACGTGCTCGACCCCGCCCTCTTGCGTCCTGGCCGATTCGACCGGCGGGTCATCGTCGACCGGCCCGAGTGCGAGGCCAGGCTCGCCATCCTTCGCGTGCACACGCGCCACAAGCCCCTTTCGCCCGACGTTTCCTTGCCGGATTTGGCGCGCGCCACCCCGGGCCTCTGCGGTGCCGACCTCGCGAATCTCTGCAACGAGGCGGCGCTGGCGGCGGTCCGGCGCGGCGTCGACGCCCTCGCGCAGCGCGATTTCTCGGCGTCGATGGACAAGATCCTCCTCGGCGACCCGCGCGAGACGCTTCTCGATCCGGAAGAGCGCCGGCGCGTGGCAACCCACGAGGCGGGGCACGCCATCGTCGCGCACTTCAGCAAGCACTCCGAGCCATTGCGCCGGGTGTCGATCCTACCGCGGGGCATGTCGCTCGGCGCGACGCAGCAGTGGGCGAGCAACGACCGGCACATCGTGACCGAGCCGGAGCTCGAGGCGAAGTTGCGCGTTCTCATGGGGGGATACGCGGCCGAGACGACGATCTACGGAAATCTCTCGAGCGGCTCCGAGCAGGACCTACGGCAAGCGACCGACTTCGCATTCCGCATGGTGGCCCACTACGGGATGAGCGAACGAGTCGGACCGATGTTCCACGAGCAGCGCGTCGAGCACCCGTTCTTGGGTCAGCGACTCGCGACCGAGACGGGGCTCAGCGACGAGACCGCGCACGAGATCGAGCAGGAGGCCAGGCGCATGCTCTCGGAGGCGGTGGAGGCTGCCAAGGGCCTCGTCGCCAGCAAGCGCGCCACCCTCGAGCGGCTCATCGCGGCACTCCTGGAACACGAGACGCTCGAGAAGCCCGAGCTCGAGAGGTTACTCGGGACGGGGTTGGCGGCTCTGGCCTGACCCTGCGCCTCCCCGCCGTCGCTCGGCCGTGGCCCCACGCCGGCCGGCTCGGATCGGGATCCGGAAGAGCTGCGTCTCGTCGGGTAGGGCCTTGCGGGGCGGTCGCGGCCGGCTACGGTTTCAGGGTAATGACCTCTCGTTTGTACGTGGGCAATCTCCCCCACGACACGACCGCCGAAACGTTGAGAGCAGTGTTCTCGGAGTTCGGCGAAGTGTCGAACGTGCAGTTGGTCATCGATCGATACAGCGGCCGCCCGCGAGGATTTGCCTTCGTCACGATGGCGACTCCCGAGCAGGCAACGCGGGCGGTTGCGAGAATGAACGGGGCGACGATCGACGGACGGCCGGTACGCGTGAACCAGGCCGAGTCCCGTCATTTCGCCAGCGGAGCACCCGGAGCGGGACCGCGAAGGTGAGTGCGCAATCACATCCGCAGTCGGAGCGCTCCAGGGACGAGCTGGACTTCCAGCGGCAGGCCTCCGAGGGGCTCGCCGTCGACGTCGAGCAGGAATAGATCGCGCGCTTCCTCGTTCTCCAGGTCGATGGTGATGCGGTCGCACGCGAAATGTTCGGTGCCGGGGGCGGTCAGGTGCGCGCCTCGATAGATTCGTCGCGCTGCCATCGCGAACGCGACCTTGTTCGGTGCGTCCATCGAGACGACTTCGAAGCGTCCGTCGTCCAGCCGTGCCATCGGGGCCACGTGCATTCCGCTTCCGAAGTAGCGGCCGTTGCAAATGGCCATCATGAGCGAATCGACGCGCCTCTCATGTCGGTCGCCGCCGAGGGTCACGTCGCACCGAAGTCGGCCTCGCCGGCACCGAACGAGCGCGCGAGCGCTCGCCCAGAAGTACGCCGCCTTACCGCCGAGGGCTTTGGTCGTGTCCGACACGTAGGCGTCGACGAGTCCTCCCATGCCCACGGAGACGATGTTCACGAACCAGCGTGTCTTCTCCGTACCATCGGGGGCCCGGAAGCGGATCCGGCCCGCATCGACCCGTCGCTCGCGCCCACGCGCGATGGCCTCCGTGTAGGCGTCGAGACGGTGGTCGATGCCGAGAGAACGCCGAAAATCGCCGCCCGTTCCCTGGCCGACATAGCCCAATGCGGCGCCGCCGCCCGCGTCGAGTACGCCGTTGGCCACCTCGTGAAGCGTGCCGTCGCCGCCCACGGCGATGAGAAGGCCACGCCCTCGGGCTACCGCGTCGCGTGCGATGTCGATTGCGTGGGCCCGTCCTTCGGTGACCGCCAAGTCGACCGGTCCCAACCGGCGCTCGAGGACGCTTCGGACTTGGCCTGCGGTGCGCCCTGTGCGGCCGCCGCCCGAAATGGGGTTCACGATGACGAGCGGCCGGGCCGAGGTGTTCACGAGCTCGACAATGTAGCGCGACCCAGCCTTGTCCAGGGGTTCGCGTCTGCGGACTACGCTTAGTAGAGTCCGTCGACCGTGCGTCGTACCCGTCTGTTTCCGTTGTCCGTCGCGCTCGGCGCGCTTCTCTTGGCGGGCCCTCCAGCGCGCTCTGCTCCCGAGCCCGCGGCGCCTCGTTGGACCGACCGGACGCCGGACGCGATGGTGGAAGATGCGGCCGCTCGCGCGCTCGCGCAAGAAACCTCCGAAGGGGCTCGGAC
>JBAULD010000148.1:0-7033 GCA_049578005.1 Polyangiaceae bacterium | reverse complement strand
GACCCAGAGGGACGTGAGGATAATCGCCGGCATGACGAGGCGAGGATTGCCGAGCCAGCGCTCCTCGAGGCCCCAGTGAAAGAGCGCCTGGAGCGTTCGATTGATGAGGCCGTAGCGTGGCGCAAAGAGCACCGAGAATAGAATTCCTACGAAGATCTGTCCGACGAGATTCGGCGAAAAAAGGATCAGCCGGAAGAAGCCCTTCAGTCGGCCGTCGGTCGTATTGAGCAAGAGCGCGAGCCCCATCGAGAGGGGGAGCTGCAAGAGAACGGACGCGCACGCGAACGCGGTCGTATTCGCCAGTGCCGTATAAAACATGGGGTCGTGCAGCAAGAACCGAAAGTTCGCGAACCCGACGTAGACCCGTGTCCGCGGGCCGTTGGTCTCGTAGAAGGCAAGCACGGCGGCGCTGAAGAACGGAACGACGAAGAAGACGGCCGAGAGTACGATGTACGGCGCGAGAAAGAGGTAGGGGGCCCATTGCACGGGCGGCTTTGGCCGCACCGGCTTCGCGGCGCTGCGATCGAGCGGCATCGTCACTGCGCTCCGGCGAGCGCTGCGACCCGCTCCGCGCGGAGATTCACGTACTCTTTCGCGCGCGCGAGCTCGCCGCGGATCGCATCGGCCAGCCCGTCCTCGCCCGATCGCCGGTAGTGCTCCAGGCCGCGCGCATACGCTTCGTAGAGCTTTTGCTCGGCGACGAAGCTGAGCGGGGTCAAGTGACGGGGGGGCGTGCTCGGCGCGAGATCGGCGTACATGCGACCGATCGGCTGATTCGAGTAGTAGGGATTGGGGGCGTCGAGCTCGGGCAGGACCCACGCGTCTTCGAGGACGGGAACGATGTTGGTCCGCGCAAAGCGCGCGCCGATCTCCTTGGGATCGTAGTAAAGAAAGTTTGCGAGGTCCCAGGCCCAGTCCGGATGCCTGGTTCTCTTGGCGATGACGAGTCCCGTGCCTCCCCACACGGACGTTCGCCGGCCTCCGGGTTCCCACGCGGGAAGAGGCATCAGCGCCATCTTTCCGCCGAGGTGCGGCGCGTCGTCCTGAAAGACCCGGCTCCGCCAGTCGGGAGTCCAGACGAAAAGAACCAGTCCGTCGGTCATGGCCTTCATGAGCGACTGGCCGGACGAGCCCGAGGCGTCCGGATCGTACGCAATCTTCTGCGGTCCGAACGACTGGCGCAGGAGCCATTGAATCACCTCGACGGTGACTTCGTTGTCGAAAGCGACCTTGCCGGCGTCGTCGAAGAGCTGGACCCCCCGTTGGAGGAGGAGCGCGTCGAGCGACCAGCTCCCGTCGTAGGAGAGGTCGATCATGTACCGGTCGATGGTTCCGTCGCCGTCGACGTCCCGCGTCACGCGGCGGCCCGCTTCGACGAACTTTTCCCAGGTGCCGAGCTGCGTCACGTCGATCCCGAGCTGTTCGACGAGGTCCCGCCGATAGGCCAGCATCACCGGGTGCACGTCGTGCGGTAGCGCGTACGTACGGCCCCCGCTGGTCCACAAGCTGAGACGCGACGGGACGAGTCGCTTGTCCAGACCGCTCTCGTGGAGCCGGTCGGTCAGGTCGAGAAGGCCGATGTCTTTGCGCGGACCCCTGGTGAAAAAGCTGAGCGAGTTCTCGACCAGCTCGGCCATGTCCGGGATCTCGGTGCCGGCGAGCATCGCGTTTTGGAGTCGACTCTGAAGCGAGGTCGCGTTGGCAAATTGAAGACGGACCGAGACGCCGCGGCTCCGTTCGAACTCGCGGATTGGCTTCTGATAGGCCTCGTAGTGGTAGGCGCTCAGCGTCACGATCACGAGATCGGCGCGTTTGGGTCGACCGCTGAAGGTGAGCACGCGCAGCGCCGAGGCCACGATCGCGATGACGAGCAGGCAAAGCGGCGCTTTGCCGTAGGGAAATCGGTCGAGCATCGTCGTGGGGGCCGGGCGGGTCTGCCGGCGACGAACCCGCCTCGACGTGTACCATGGCGGCGAGGATTCCGTCATGCCCTCGCTCCCGTTTCAGGACCCGGATCTGCCCGTTGAAACGCGCGTCGACGATCTCGTCGGGCGTCTATCCATCGCCGAGAAGGCATCCCAGATGCTGCATGAGGCGCCCGCGATTTCCCGTCTCGGTATCCCGGCGTACAACTGGTGGAACGAATGCGTCCACGGCGTGGCCCGCGCCGGCGTGGCGACGGTGTTCCCGCAGGCGATCGGACTCGCGGCGACGTGGAACACGCGGCGGATACACGAGGTTGCGCGCGCGATCTCCGACGAAGCCCGCGCGAAGCACCACGAGTACATCCGCCAGGGCGACCACGGGATGTACAAGGGTCTGACGTTCTGGGCGCCCAACATCAACATTTTTCGTGATCCTCGCTGGGGCCGTGGTCACGAGACGTACGGCGAGTGTCCGTTCTTGACCTCCCGGCTGGGGGTCGCCTTTTGCACGGGCCTCGAGGGCGACGACCCGAAATACGTCAAGCTCGTCGCCACCCCGAAGCACTACGCGGTCCACAGCGGGCCCGAGGGGCTTCGCCATAGCTTCGACGCGGTCGTGAGCCAAAAAGACCTGCGCGAGACGTATCTTCCCGCGTTCCATGCGTGCGTGACGGAGGCCGGCGCGCGGAGCGTCATGGCGGCGTACAACCGTACGAACGGCGAGCCGTGCTCTGGCAGCCCGACCCTGCTCCGCGAAATCCTCCGGGACGAGTGGAAATTCGAAGGGTTCGTCGTGAGCGACTGCTGGGCCATCAAGGACTTTCACGAGGGCCACGGGGTCACGCGTTCGTGGGAAGAGTCGGCGGCGCTCGCGGTGAAGGCCGGCTGCGATCTCAACTGCGGGTGCACGTACGAGCATATTCCGGCCGCGATCGAGCTCGGCCTGCTGCGCGAGTCCGACGTCGACGTGTGCGTCAAACGGCTCTTTCGCGCTCGGATGATCCTTGGGATGTTCGACCCGCCCGAGCGGGTGCCCTTCGCGTCGACACCGTACGAGGCGAACGACTGCGAGGCGCACCGCGAGCTCGCGCGGACGGTCGCTCGCGAGTCCATCGTACTCCTGAAGAACGATCGCGACCTCTTGCCGCTTTCCAAGGATATTCGAAGCATCGCGGTCATCGGCCCCAATGCCCATGATCACGCGGTTCTGCACGCGAACTACTTCGGCATCGCGTCGCGCACGCTCACGCCTCTCGACGGGATTCGCGCCGCGGTGTCTCCGCGTACGAAGGTTTGGTACACCGACGGCTGCCACCTCCAGGGGACGAAGACCGACGGGCTCGGGCGTTCCGGGAACTTGTCGGAAGCGGTCAGCGTGGCTCAGCGAGCCGACGCGGTCGTGCTTTGCCTCGGTCTCTCGGCGGACATCGAAGGGGAGCAGGGCGACGCGGGTAACTCGGAGGCCGCGGGGGACAAGGTCGGCCTGGGACTGACGGGGTTGCAAAGCCGCCTCCTCGAGCTCGTCGTAGGCGTCGGCAAGCCGACGGTCTTGGTCGTCCTCAGCGGAAGCCCTTTGGATCTGACTTGGGCCGAGGAGCATGCGGGGGCAATCGTGCAGGCCTGGTACCCGGGGGAGGAGGGGGGAACGGCCATCGCCGACGTTCTCTTCGGCGACTACAGCCCCGCCGGGCGGCTGCCGGTCACCTTTCCGCGCAGCGTTGGCGATTTGCCGCCCTTCGAGAGCTACGACATGCGCGGCCGAACGTACCGGTACCTCGAAGCGGAGCCGCTCTATCCCTTCGGCTACGGCCTCTCCTATACGGTGTTCGAATATTCGGACCTGCGCATCTCGGGGAGCCGGGTCGCGTCGGGCCAGAGCGTGGACGTCTCCGTGGTCGTGACGAATGCGGGCTCGCGCGCCGGGGACGAAGTCGTCCAACTCTATCTCCACGATCTCGAGAGCTCCTGCGTCGTGCCCAAACGCGAGCTCCGGGGCTTCGAACGCGTCGCGCTCGTCCCCCGGGAGTCGCGGCGAGTGCACTTTCGGCTGACGCCCCGGGACCTTTCGCTGATCGACGACCGGGGACGGCGCGTGCTCGAGCCGGGCCGGTTTCGGGTCACAGTCGGCGGCAGTCAGCCCGACCCGCGGAGCGTCACGCTCGCCGGGCGACAGCCGCTCGCGGCCGAGATCGAGGTCGTCGGCGAGCGCAAGACGATGCCGTACTGAACGTCCCAACGAGCCCGCCTGCCTCTGGCGCCGGCCGCACTGTGCGCCTAAGGACTTCGTCCATGACCATCGATCCTCGTGCGGGGCGCATCGCGGCCGAGGCCGACCTCGTGGACCTCGCGAAACTGACGCTCGCATACTTCCGCGATCGGCCCGATCCCAGCGAGCCTTCGCAGCGCGTGGTGTTCGGCACGTCCGGCCACCGCGGATCGTCGCTGCGCCGCAGCTTCAACGAGGACCATATCGCGTCGATCACGGCGGCCATTTGCGATTGGCGGCAGGCCCACGGTGTGGCGGGCCCGGTCTACCTCGGCATGGATACGCACGCCCTGTCGGAGCCCGCTCGCACCACGGCGGCCGAGGTGCTTGCCGCTCGGGGCGCCCGGGTCCTCGTGGCGGCCTCCGGATCGTACACGCCGACCCCCGCCGTCTCCCGAGCCATCGTCGTGCACAATCGCGGGAGCGGTCCGCGCGCCGACGGCATCGTCGTCACCCCTTCGCACAATCCTCCCGAGGATGGTGGATTCAAGTACGACCCGCCGCACGGTGGTCCTGCCGAGGGCAGCATCACCTCGTGGATCGAGCGGCGCGCGAACGAGCTGCTCGCCGCGGGAGGAGCGCGGACGATCGAGAGAAAGTCGCTCGAAGCGGCCGTTCGAGAGGGCCTGGTCGGAGAGTACGACTATCTGACGAAGTACGTGGAGGACCTGGCAGGCGCCATCGATGTCGCGTCGATCGCGCGGGCGAAGCCCAAGGTGGGCGTCGACCCGATGGGCGGCGCGAGCGTCCAATACTGGAGCCGCATCGCCGAGCGCTACGGGCTCGACCTCACCGTCGTCAACCAGACGGTCGACAAGACATTTCGGTTCGTCCCGGTGGACCACGACGGCAAAGTCCGCACGGACTGCTCGTCGCCGTACGCGATGGCGAACCTCATCGCCCGGAAGAACGAGTTCGATGTCGCCGTGGGGAACGACGCGGATGCCGACCGACACGGCATCGTCACCCCGGGCGCGGGCCTCGTCCCGCCGAATCACTACCTCAGCGTCGCGGTGGACTACTTGTTTCGCCATCGGCCCAAGTGGCCGGCGTCGCTCTCGATCGGAAAAACGGCCGTGACGAGCAGCATGATCGATCGCGTCGCGCGATCGGTCGGCCGACCCGTCCTCGAGGTCCCCGTGGGCTTCAAATGGTTCGTGCCGGGGCTGCGCGACGGAACGCTCGGATTCGGGGGCGAAGAGAGCGCCGGAGGGGCCTTTCTTTCGCTGGATGGATCGACCTGGACCACGGACAAGGACGGGCTGCTGCTCGGCCTTTTGGCCGCCGAGATCGTCGCCGTAACGGGGCAAGATCCCGGCGAGCTTTACGACGCGATCGAGCGGAAGTTGGGCAAATCGTACTACGAGCGACGTGACGCGGCCGCACCGCGGACGGTTCGTGAAAGGCTGCTCCGCCTCGCACCGACCGATTGGAAGGCGCCCGCGATGGCCGGCGATCCGGTCACTGGGCGCCGCACGAGCGCGGGCGGCGGCGCAGATCTCGGTGGACTCAAGGTGGAGACGGAAGAGGGCTGGTTCGCCGTGCGACCGAGTGGGACGGAGGACATCTACAAGCTTTACGCGGAGAGTTTCCGCTCCCAAGCGCATCTCGAGCAGATCCTCGGCGAGGGGGCGGCCCTCGTGTCCAGCGTCGCGGGCTAGGAGAGGACGATAACGCCCCGGGCGGCGAGATCGCCCAGAAGAGCCAGCGCTTCGTCCTCAGGCATCGCCGATGCATCGACGATCATCTCTACCGTGAACTTGCCGTCGACGAAGGAGGCAATGAACCCAGCGCGGTGATCGAGAGGCATCGCCATGAGCTCCCTCGTGGACACCGCGAGTCGCGGCACGCTGGCAAGCATCTCCCGCTTCAATCTAACGCCTGACGGCGGCTCGTCGTCGACTCGGCCGCCGCTCTTCGTATCGCGCCGAGGCGCGAGAATCGTTGCGCCAAACTCCGGCACGGTGGGGCGCCCGCCGCGGGACATCGACACTCACTATCTGCGCAATGGTGGTCCGATGCAAGCTTCGCGCTGAGAAATGGATGGCGGACCCGCTATCGTGGCCGCCATGTCTTCGCGGTTGACTGCCGAACACCGCCGTCTCGAGGAGGCGCGCGCAACAGGAAAGAAGTGGCGACGGTGGGGGACGTACCTGCCCGAGCGGCAGTGGGGCACGGTGCGCGAGGACTACTCGCGGGACGGCGAGCCATGGGGATACCTACCTTTCGAGCACGCCGCGTCGCGCGCCTACCGCTGGGGGGAGGACGGCCTTCTCGGGCTCTGCGACAACCGAGGGCTCGTGTGCTTCAACGTGGCGCTCTGGAACGGAGTCGACCCAATCCTCAAAGAGCGCCTCTTCGGGTTGTCCGGCAAGGAGGGCAACCACGGCGAAGACGTCAAGGAGCTCTACTGGTACGTGGACGCGACCCCGACGTATAGCTACGCGCGGGCACTCTACAAGTACCCGCAGCGCGTCTTTCCCTACGAAGACCTTCGAGCGCGGTCCGCCGCCGCGACACGGTCCGACCCGGAGCCGGAGATCCTCGACACGGGCGTCTTCGACGAAAATCGCTATTTCGACGTCGAGGTCGAGTACGCGAAAGAAGACGTCGACGATATCCTCGTGCGCGTCACGGCGACCAACCGCGGGCCGAGCCCTGCGCCGCTCGTCCTCCTCCCGCAGCTCTGGTTTCGAAACACGTGGAGCTGGTCCTTCCAAGTGCCGCGCCCGTCGATGGTCGCGCTCGAGCCGCTCGGAGACGTCTCGGTCGTGGAGACTTCGCAAGAGCACCTCGGGCGCTTCTGGCTCTACGTCGAAGGGGCCCACGAACTCCTCTTCAC
>JBAULD010000147.1:0-4861 GCA_049578005.1 Polyangiaceae bacterium | reverse complement strand
TACTTACGCTGTTCCCGTTCGCAATTCATTGCAGCTCGTTTTCGGGGCAGGCTTCTACGTAGCTCCCGGGCAGATCGGGCTCTTCAGAGGTCCGCAGGCGTCGGTGGTCCAGTACGTGGGAAGTCTTGCGGCTCTGGCAGTTCAGAGGCCACGCTTCGACTCGCCGGTCAATGGGGCGGCGAGGGTCGATCTCGTCTGGAACGCCAAGGACGGTCACATGTACAACGTAGGCGTGGAGAGCGTCGGCGCCGGGAAGCAGTTCATCAAGTTCGGCGGCGGATTTTAGCCAAACCCTTGCTTCGCACCTCCTCGGCAAGTTCGTCCGAGCGACGCCTGCGGAACTTGTAGGGCGGCAAGTTGTCGACGTTTATCGTGCGGATCTGCTTTTTCGGCGACAGCTTCGTCAACGGTACGGGGGACGATGATGGGCTGGGGTGGGTTGGTCGGGTCGTAGCCAGGGCCCGCCAAGGCGGGCGCGACGTGACCGCGTACAACTTGGGCATTCGGCGTGACACGAGCGCGGACGTCGCTGCGCGCTGGATGCGCGAGGCCCGACCTCGGCTACCGCATGAGCACGACGGCCGGCTCGTCTTTTCGTTCGGCGCCAACGACTGCACGGCGAACCGCGAAGATGGAAGCCCTCGGGCAGAGCTGGCTGCCTCGATGAACGGCCGGGACCAGGACTCCAGAAGACATGTCCGACCCCATCGGGGTCCTCCGCACCCCGGACCCGCTCCTTCGACCGCCTCCCCGCCCATCACTTAACGAGATCCCGGCTCTGGCCGTCCGAATGCTCAGCAATTCGCGCACCAGATAGCCCGAGCAAATCCCCAGCGAGCAATGCCGTCGAGGCTCCGAGCTCGCGGCGGATCTTTTCTAGCTCGACCCGAAGGGAAGGGAAGGGGAGGGATTCAGCCCATGGCACACGCAACCAACTTGTTTCTTGCTTCGATCGTCGCGAGTCTGGTCACGTTTCCATCGGGCACGGCCCGCGGCGATGAAGCCGCCGATATCGCAGCCGCGCGCATTCTCGGGGGGGACGGCGTCAATCTCGCTGACGCGGGTAACTGCGAGCAGGCGATCGAAAAGCTCGAGCGCGCCGAGAAGCTTCATCACGCCCCCACGACGGCCTCGCGCCTCGGCGAGTGCCAGATCGAAACGGGTAGGCTGGTCGCGGGAACCGAGACGCTGCAGCGGGTCGTGCGCACACCCCTTCCGCCCAACGCGCCCCCCGTCTTTCTGGATTCCTGGATGCGAGCGCGCACCGTCCTCGAGCGTTGGCTTTCCAAAGTGCCCGCGTTGCGCGTCTCAGTTCGCGCGCCAACCGGTGCCAAGGTTCGAGTCACCATCGACGGCGACGCGCTTCCCGACGTTCTCCTGGACAACGATCGTCCCACGGACCCCGGACCGCACAAAGTGGTGGCAAGCGCGGCGGGCTGTTTGTCGACCTCGAAGGACATCACTCTGGGCGAAAGCGAAACGAGGAGCCTCGCGATCGACCTCGAACCGGATCCCCACTACTCGGCTTCCCAGGAAGACGTTCCGCAGCGCCTTCCCGCGACCGCCCGTTCTGCTCCCCACGGGGGGATGAGCGCCGCGCCCGCGATCGCGTTCGTGTTGGGGGGCCTCGGTCTCGTGGCGGGCGCCGTGTCGGGGGTCGTGGTCGCGGTGGAGTCGGCTGATCTGTCGAAGATCTGCAGCAGCAGCAAGGTGTGTCCGCAGGAAAAACAGTCCGAACTCAACTCCGCGAGGAGTTGGGCCGACGTATCCACGGTTGGATTCGGCGTCGCCGGCGCCGGCCTCGGTGCCGGTATTCTCTTGCTCCTCACGCAGACGCCCGAATCGCGCACCCCTCCTTCTCAAGCCAGCCTCCGGCCTTTGGTCGGTCCGGCGTACATCGGAATGGCCGGCCTCTTTTGATGGTACGGGCCTCGACGACCATCCGCGCGTCGCTCGTGCTCGTGTGCGTCGCCTTGGGCGTCGGGACCGGATGCGAGTCCATTTTCCGTTTGGACAAATACTCGACCGCAGAAGAAGAAAGCGCGCCGGCGGCCCCCCCGCCCGACGCGGCGGTCGCTGACCGATCGACCGACGCCGGGACGGACGCGTGCGTGAGCGCCTCGACATCGAACCTCGAGACGACGTGTACCAACGCGGCGTGCGTCCCGTTCGACAACGCCTTGCGAATCCGTGGCTTCGCTGTCGACGCCGCGGTCCCTGCGATTGCCGAAGCCGGGGCCATTGCGTCCGGCGTCGACGCTCAAGCGCAGAGCGACGCCGGTCCCGGAGACTCCGGCGGAGCGGGACCCGACGCCGGCTCGTCGCCCGCCCTGCCGCTCTGTTCGAGCCTTCCTCAGCCGGTCTACATGATCGGCTCGAGCGGGCTCGCCGCCATGGCGGCGGAGCTTGGGGCCCTCGTGTCTACGGTGCCCATCACGATCGTCTTCACGACTGCGCACTCCTGCGACGGCGCCAAGGCAATCATTCTCGACGAGACGTCGTTCGCGACCGGCGCCGTGACCGCAAGTTACTGGGATGTCTCCGGCACCGCTCACACCTGCCAGCTGGACGAAGCCAGCCAATATGCAGATATCGGGCTGAGCATCGTGTTCGCCGAGAACTGCATCTCCCTACCCCAGGGCGCTCAGGGCGTCGGGGACTTTCTCGGGCCAGTCGTCCCGGGGGCGATGGTCGTGCCGACGCCGTCGAGCCAGACGGCCATCAGCGCGGAGGCGCTCTACTACATCTTCGGGGTCGCCAACGGCGATGTTGCCCCGTGGACGGATCCTGGGTTTCTCTTCGTCAATTCGAACTCCGGCGTCCAGCTCGACTTTGGCCTCGACGTCGGGGTCCCCGCCAGCCAATGGCGCGGGTCGCCGATCACGACGACGACGCAGAACATCACCGAGATTTCCACCTCGAACCAACCCGAGAAGACCCTCGGTACGATGAGCACCGATCTCGTTGAAAGCGCCGCCACGAGCTCGGCGGTCAAAGAGCTCGCGTTTCGCGATTACGGACAGGATTGCGCCTACTATCCGAACTCGACTGCGACGAGCTTCGACAAGCAAAACGTGCGCGACGGGCACTACCCGATATGGGGGTTTACGCACATGTTCACGAAGGTAAACGCCCAGAGCGTACCCCTGAACCCGAACGCGGCCGCGGTCATCGGCTATTTCACCGGCGTTCAGCCCACCCCCACGGGAGATTTCCTCAAGTATATCGTCAACGAGCACATCGTACCCGTCTGCGCGATGAGGGTTACGCGATCCTCCGAAATGGGTCCCCTCACGCCGTTCGAACCTTCTCCAAGCTGCGGCTGTTACTTCGACAGCCTGACGACCGGACACTCTTCTTGCACGGTCTGCAGCGTGGCCGCCGATTGCCCGAGCTCCGCGCCGCGTTGCAACTTGGGTTACTGCGAGGCACACTGAGCTGTGGGGCCGTCAGCATGCCGTAGCGGAAGGCACTTCGCCTTTCATGGGGAAAGCGTCCGGAAGGGCCTTCCACTTCTGGACGTTCGATAAAGGTGCCTATGAAGGCCATCAAAAACGACTCGATGCCGAATACGGTCGATCGCGGGGGCGCCCGTTCGGGCGGCGTGGAGATCGGCGACCACGATCGCGTTTACGTGAGAGAAGGCGACGTCGTGGCCGGAAAGTACCGGGTGGAACGACTGCTCGGCGCGGGGGGCGTCGGCTTCGTGGTAGCGGCGAAGCACGTCGATCTCGGTGGATACTTCGCGCTGAAGTTTCTCAGGAAGCGGTTTCTGCTGGACAAGTCGATCGTGGAACGATTTACGCGGGAGGCGAAGGCCGCTTGCAGAATCAAGAGCGAATACGTCGCTCGCGTGTACGACGTCGGCTCGAACGACGGCGCGCCATTTCTGGTGATGGAGCACCTCGTGGGTCGCGACCTGGCGTCCGTTCTCACCGAGAGAGGTCGCCTCGGCATCGAGGAGGCCGTCGACTACGTCATGCAGGCATGCGCGGCTTTGGCGGTCGTTCACGCACACGGTGTCGTGCACCGCGATATCAAGCCCGAAAATCTCTTTCTCGTCGATCACGAGGGTGTCGGCACCATCAAGCTCCTGGACTTTGGCATTTCAAAGATTGCGCCGGCGGGCGAGCGGCCGCTCGGCGAATGGGCGCCGGAGGGGGAAGCGCTCACCGGAACGCTCATGTTCGGCAGTCCATTTTACATGTCTCCCGAGCACGTCCGATCGTCGGCGACGGTCGACGCACGCTCCGACGTGTGGTCCCTCGGGGTCGTCCTCTACGAGCTGATCGCCGGGGCCACGCCTTTCCAAGGCGAGAGTCTCCCTGACGTGTGCGCGGCGATTCTCGAGCAGGATTTGCGGTCGGTCCGCGAGGCCAGCCCCGAAGTGCCCGTGGAGCTCGCCGACGTCGTCGGGCGCTGCCTCCAGAAGGACCCGGCCAACCGATTCGGGAGCGTCGCCGAGCTCGCGGTCGCGCTTCTGCCGTTTGGTTCGCCTCGCGCTCTCGCGGTCGCGGAGGGATCGGCGTGGATTCGCCGTGCGGCCATCAGCGCGATCGGTGGCTGGGGCGAGGGAAACGCCGGGCCCGTGCGGCCGAGTCTACCGGGTTCGATCGGACCGCTTGCGAACTCGCTCGTGCCATCGGACCGCGGGAAGATTCGATCCGAGGACTCGAAGCCGTTGCAGGGCACGCCCGTCTCGTTCGAAGGGACGACCCCACCAAAGCGCGGTCTTCTCGTGGTCGCCCTCGGCGCCGCGGCGCTCGTATCGCTCCTCTCGGTCGCTTATTTCGTGTTCGCCGGCGGCCGCGGACACGGCCCGCGAGCGACCGCCGCGTTGCCCGCGGCAACCGTGCAGCTC
>JBAULD010000146.1:0-7586 GCA_049578005.1 Polyangiaceae bacterium | reverse complement strand
CTCGCCATCGCGCTAGAGATCGCCGGACACGACCGCGCCTACGAGGACGTCGCTTCCAAGTTCTTCGAGCACTTCGTGGGAATCGTCGATGCCATGAATGGCTTCGGCGGTACCGGCCTTTGGGATGAAGACGACGGCTTCTACTACGACCAGCTGCACGTCGACGGGCGCGCCATATCGATGCGGACGCGATCGATGGTAGGCATCATTCCGCTGTTCGCGGTCGAGGTCCTCGAGACGTCGGTTCTCGACCGTCTCCCTGGATTCAAGAAGCGCATGGAATGGTTTCTTGCCAATCGCCGCGACTTGGCGCGGCACATATCGTATCTCGAGCATTCGGCGGACCGCGCTCATGGGCATCGCCTACTAGCGATCCCTTCGCGTGAACGGCTCGCGCGAGTCCTCCGTTACGTCTTGGACGAAAACGAGTTTCTGTCGCCTCACGGAGTCCGTGCCCTCAGCCGTGTGCACAAGGCGCACCCCTACGTTCTGAACGCTGCGGGCAGCGAGTACCGAGTCGAGTACGTTCCCGGAGAGTCCACATCGGGCCTCTTCGGCGGCAACTCGAACTGGCGCGGCCCCGTATGGTTCCCGGTCAACTATCTACTCGTCGAGTCGCTACAGCGCTATCACCACTTCTACGGCGACGACTTCCGCGTAGAGTGTCCGACGGGGTCTGGGAAGTGGCTCACGCTCGGCCAGGTCGCCTTGGAGCTGGCGCGACGGCTCGGGACCATATTCATTCCCGACGCAGCCGGGTTTCGTCCCTGTCATGGGAACGATCCGCGTTACGCGAGCGATCCGCACTGGAAAGATCTTCTTCTCTTTCACGAGTACTTCCACGGAGACGACGGTCGCGGCGTCGGAGCGAGTCACCAGACCGGCTGGACGGCGCTCGTCGTGCGCTGTCTCGACGAGGTGGCCGCCGCGCGCCCGGAGTCATGAGCAAGCGTCGCGGGTCATCCCCGCAAATATGAAGAGCAGGTCTGAGACGGCGAGGCCGTCGAACGAGAAAGGACAGGGTCAATGACGGAAACAAGTGCAAGCAAGCCGCTTCTCGGGCAGCGCGCGATCGTAACCGGAGCGAGCTCCGGCATAGGGGCGGCGATCGCAAAGGCGCTCGCGGGGGCGGGCGCTACCGTGGTCATCAACTGGTCGCGCGGCGAGGACGCCGCACGACGAGTCCTCGGCGAAGTCGAGCGCAACGGTGGGCACGGACTCACCATCGGCGGCGACGTGAGCCGCGAGGAGGACGTGCAGCGCCTGTTCCGGACGGCCATCGCGGAGCTCGGAAGCGTCGATATTCTCGTGAACAACGCAGGCATGCAGCGCGACGCACCGTTAGCCGAGATGACGCTCGCCGACTGGAACGCGGTTCTCGGCGTGAACCTCACCGGGCAGTTTCTCTGTTCGCGAGAGGCCGTGCGGGAGTTTCGTCGTCGCGGCCTCCAGCCCGAGCTCTCCCGAGCCTTGGGCAAGATTCTCTGTGTCTCTTCGGTACACGACGTCATCCCGTGGGCCGGCCACGCCAATTACGCCGCGTCCAAAGGTGGAGTTTCCATGCTGATGAGGACCATGGCACAGGAACTTGCTCGGGACGGGATTCGAGTGAACGCCATCTCTCCCGGCGCGATTCGCACGCGCATCAACAGCGGCGCTTGGTCGACTCCCGACGCCGAGATGAACCTCTTGAGGTTGATTCCGTACGGACGCGTCGGGGACGCCGACGACGTGGCGAAAGCCGCGGTGTGGCTGTCCTCGGATGCCTCCGACTACGTGAACGGAGCAACGCTTTACGTCGACGGTGGAATGACGCTCTATCCCGAATTTCGCGGCAACGGCTGACGAGGCCACGATCGAGCGCTCTATCGCGCGGCCGAGGAAGAGCGGACCGCAAGAGACACAGTGCCCGGGGACACCGGGCAAGCTCCCCCGAGGTCCCACGCCAGGGTCTGAAGCAATTCCGCAACGCTCCACGCTTGGGCGGGAGCGCCTCCGGCGGCAAACGGCGAGTCGGCATCGAAGACTTCGGACACCTGGCCCAAACAGCCCTCCTCGAGATGGAGCTCGAGGCCCCGAAAGAGGCCCCGGCAGTATGCGATCTGCTCCGGCGAACGACCGAACACGTGCAGGTACGCCCGAACGAAGGGTCCAAGCAACCAGGGCCAGACCGTCCCCTGATGGTAAGCGCAGTCCCGCTGCTCGGGGCCGCCGCGATACGACCCGATGTATCCTGGGTCGCCCGAAGCGAGAGTTCGCAAGCCGACGTGTGTCAGCAGGTGCTCTTCGACCGCTCGCACCACGTCCACTTGCCGGGCCATCGGAAGAAGCGGGCTGGGAAGGCTGACCGCGAATATCTGGTTCGGGCGCAGGCGGCTGTCCGGACCTCGCTCGTTGATCACGTCGTACAAACAACGGCGTTTTTCATTCCAAAATGTGTGAGCAAAGGCCGCTTCGACCCGCTGGGCCCTGTGGGCATACGCCGCCGCCGCGCGCGGTTCGAAGCGGTCGGCCAGTTCGGCCGTCCATATGAGCGCGTTGTACCACAGGGCGTTGATCTCGACCGCCTTGCCATGGCGAGGTGTCACGACTCGACCGCCGACACGCGCATCCATCCAGGTGAGCTGAGTTCCGGCGGCACCGGCGACGAGGAGTCCGTCGGCGGGGTCGACGTGGATCCCTTGGTGCGTTCCGAGTTCGTGCCACCGGATGACGTTTTTTGCCGCCGGATAAAATTCGTCGCGGAGAAACGCTTCGTCGCCGCTCGTGGCCGCATACAAGCGCGCGGCCTGGAACATCCAGAGCGTGGCGTCCACAGTATTGTATTCGGGCGCATCGCTCGGCCGATCGGAAAAGCGATTGGGAATGATGCCGCCGTCCATGTGCTCCAGAAACACCCGGAGCACTTCGCGCGCCTCGGCGTGGAGCCCGCGCACCAAGAACAGCCCCGGGAGCGCAATCATGGTGTCGCGGCCCCAGTCTGCAAACCACGGATATCCGGCGATCGTCGTTGGTTTTCCGTCGGCCCGTCGAACGATGAATTGATCGGCCGCCCGAGCCAGCTTGGCAATGAGTCGGTCTTCCGATTCCGGCGCCCGGCGCGCCCGCTCCGTCGACTCGAGGGACGCAAGCTGGCGATCGTCGTACGCAGTCTCCGGTCGCAGGCCGGCGACGAGCCATGCGTCCCGTTGGGGCGAAAGCTCGAAATTCAGGGTGCCCATTCGGTACAGGTCTTCTCGGAAGTCCAGCCCTCGAGCGAGTTCCTCGAGGTACTCGGTCGAGTAATGCCATGCTCCGTTCCTCTCGAATGGCCCGCCGTTGTGATGGACGAACATTGCCGGGAGGCCAGGGTAAGGATGCATCGACAGCCTTCGTGAGTCCGCGAGGTCGCATTCCTCCACGAGAGCGTTGAACGCGGTGTTGGCGACGCCCAAGCCGTGGAAATCTCGGAACGCGAGAAAGGGGGCTACGCGAAGTGTGCACGCTCGCGTAGCTCGGTATCGGACGACGAGGGTCTGCTCTCCCTGTACGAAGAAGAGCTTCTTCTCCACGACTGTGGTCCCGAGGACGAAAGTCCACGTGGGAAATGGATCGAGGCGGAACGAGTCGAGACATTCGTACCCACGCGGGTGGATCGCGCCCGGATACTGGTTCGTCCCGAGCGCCGTAAGAACCCCGTCGAGGAGGAGCTCCTCGTCGACCTTGGCGAGTAGGACATAGCGGTCGACGGGCGGTTCGAGCGACGCGACGAGCAAACCGTGGTAACGTCGGGTGTTGGCGCCGCACACGGTCCCCATCGCGAAGCCGCCGGTTCCGTTCGTCTCCAACCACTCGCGACGCGAGGATTGCCCGTAGTCGTTGCAGATCCCGCGAGGAACGAAAATGGGCGTGGGGGTGTCGCGCATCGTCGGGTGCGCGTCCGTGTGAATCGGCATGGCTGTCTCCGCCGCGGATGAGGGGACGAATGAGGAGTGTCCCGTCCTACGACCGTACGCGGCCTCCGTTACGGGTAGGCCGATCCAGACTCAGTAACGAAAGACGCGGTCGCGCGTAGATGTGGCTAGCGCGGTGCCGAGAGGACCTGCCCGACGGCGAAAACCCACCCTCGCGCTTTTTCTGGAGGAAACAATGAAAAATCTAGCGTCCAGCGCCATCTTGTCCGCCGCGGTGTCCGGTATTCTCTTTGCGCTACCTGCGGCCGCAGGCGGATCGCCCGGTCCGGCCGGCGGTTCCGCTGGATTCGACGATCCGACCGCCAGCGCGCTCGGGGATACGCCGGATGCTGGCGGCAAGCACGCCTGCAAAGGCCAGAACGCATGCAAAGGGCAGGGCGGCTGCAAGACCGACAAGCATGCCTGCAAGGGTCAGAACGCCTGCAAGGGGCAGGGCGGGTGCCGAACCGACGGTAAGAAGTAACGTCCGACGGCTGGGCCCGCCACAGCCCCGCCCCCCGCCTCGTCCCACGCTTCCGCTGCGGTCGCGAGCCCGGCATTTTTCACGTCGGGCTTGGGGGCGCGCGAAAATGCGCGCCTGTTGGCGACCTGGCTGTACAAGGAGTATGAATTTAGCGTGAGTTTTCCCCCCAAGGACATGGGCCCGCCCGGCCGCCGCGAGGCGTTGGTGCGGTTGGGGACCATGGCCGCGGTCCTCGGTACGGCCGCGGTCGGAGCTCGCCTCGCTTGGGACAAGGGGGGCTTCGACGTCGCGCAATCCGCGGGAGCTCGTCAGGTCCGAGATTACCGGATGAAAGAGCGCGATGCGGAGCACGCCGAATTCGCGATCGCCCGCGCGGCGCCCAAGGAACTCGGGGACGATTCGCCCGCTCCGACGGCTACTCCGCAGCAGCTCGTGCGGCGCGCGCTGGACGCGCTCGGGGGCATGACGAAGTTTGTGTCCCGCGGCGATATAGTCGTCGTCAAACCGAACATCGGCTGGGACCGCATGCCGATTCACGCGGCTAACACGAACCCCGACGTCGTCGCGGCGGTCATCAAGCTCGCTTACGAAGCCGGCGCGAAGAAGGTCGTCGTGGCCGATGGTTCGTGTAACGACCCGAACCGCTGCTTTCAACGATCGGGAATTTGGCGCGCGGCCTACGAAGTCGGGGCCGACGTCGTCCTGCCGCAGGAGCACCGGTTCCGAACGATGCGCCTCAAGGGCGACGTTCTCGACGAGTGGCCGATTTTCACGACGCTGGTCGACGCCGACAAGGTCATCAACGTGCCGGTGGCCAAACACCACAACCTCGCCAAGTACACCGCGGCGATGAAGAACTGGTACGGGGTTCTCGGCGGTCGAAGGAATCGTCTTCACCAAAACATCGATACGTCGATCGCAGACCTGGCGACGTTCATGCGGCCGACGCTCGTCGTCGTGGACGCCTGGCGCGTGCTCATGCGAAACGGGCCGCAGGGCGGTAATATCGACGACGCGAAGGACATGCACACTGTCATTGCGACCGTCGATCAAGTCGCGGCGGACGCCTACGGTTGCACCCTCATCGGCCAACGCCGAGAAAACCTGCCGTATCTCGCGATGGGCGAGAAGCGGGGCCTCGGAACGATGCGCTGGGAGAGCCTTCGCGTGAAGGAGGTCTGACCCGTGCCGCAGTCGCAAGAGCGGCCGCACGCCGGTGTAAAGCTCGCGCCTTCGGTCATCGCCGGCGCCGAGTCCGAACACCACCCGAATGTCGAGCCGATTCCGTGGAAGACGGGTCGGGTCGGGGTCGTTCCGCCGTTGGATGTCGAGACGGCATCTCCGGGAAGTTCGGCGGGCGGGTTCGGCGTGGGCGCATCTGCGTCCACGTCTGTAGCTTCGTTGCGGGTTGCGGGGGCTGCCAAAGTGGTCGAGCGGGCGGGGCCGACTCGATCGAAGAAGAAGCTTCCGGGCTCGGGAATTCCCCCTCGGCGGATCGCAGTCGTCCTCAAATGGGCGCGCCGCTGCGCCCAAGTCTTCTTCTTCGCGCTGTTCATGTACTTCCTCTTCCAGACCGGCTTTCGCGGAAGTTTTGCCGCTCGCGCCGATGCCCCCGTGCGGCTGCCCCTGCCGGTCGAAGCGTTTCTGCTCGCCGACCCTTTCGTGGCCGCCATGACCTTGCTCTCGACGCACACGGTCTACCGCGGCTTGCTTTGGAGCGTCGGCCTCCTAGGGCTGACCATGCTCGTGGGCCGCGTCTTCTGCGGCTGGATCTGTCCGTTCGGTACGCTGCACCATTTCTTCGCCTGGCTCCTGCCGAGTCGCAAGGGCCGAGGCGGACCTCGCGTCGAGGCCAACAAGACTCACGCCTACCAGCGGGCCAAGTACTATCTCCTCTACGCGTTTCTGATCGCGGGGGTTGGAGGGAGCGCGATCGGCGGTCTCTTCGATCCCATCTGCATCGCGGTGCGATCCATCGGTCTGGGCGTGATCCCCGGCATGCAGTACCTCACGCACCGAGCGCTCGGCGCCGCTCAAGGCGTGCCCGCGAGGTCCGTGCAGGCGGCGGCCGACCACACGCAGGACTGGCTCGCGCAAACCGTCTGGCAGAGCAAGCAATTCTATTTCCACCAGACTTGGTTCATCGTCTTCTTGCTCGTCGCGGTTCTCTTCGCGAACCGATTCATTCCGCGCTTTTGGTGCCGTGTACTCTGCCCGCTTGGGGCGTTTCTCGGCGTCTTTTCCCGCTTCGCACTCTTCGGGATGAAGAAAGACCATGCCAAGTGCACCGACTGCAACCTGTGCCTGGTGCACTGTCAGGGCGCCGACAGTCCGCAGGGTGGAGTCAAGTGGCGGCAGGACGAGTGCCACATGTGCATGAACTGCGAGAATGCCTGCCCGGAAGACGTCATCAAGTTCACATTCCTCCCGAACCGACGGAGCACCGTCACCGTACCGGACACGCAGCGGCGTACGGCGCTCGCCGCAGTCGGAGCTGGAGCTATCTTCTTGCCCGCTGCCCGTGCGGCCGATTCGCTAGACGTCAACTACCAGTCGAAAGTCATTCGCCCTCCCGGCGCGGTCGAGGAGCGAGCGTTCCTCGAACGGTGCATTCGCTGCGCCGAGTGCATGAAAGTGTGCCCGAACAACGCGCTCCATCCCGCCTTTTTCGAGGCCGGTATCGAGGGCGTGTGGACGCCGATTCTTATCGCACGCATCGGATACTGCGAGTTCTCGTGCGTCTTGTGCGGCCAGGTTTGCCCGACGGGAGCAATCCAGAAGATCACCGAGAAAGAGAAGATGGGCATCGGGCAGCCGCCTGTGAAAATAGGGACGGCTTTCTACGATCAGGGTCGCTGTCTGCCCTGGGCGATGCAAACGCCGTGTATCGTGTGCGAAGAGTTCTGTCCGACTTCGCCGAAGGCGATCTGGGTGGAAGAAGTCGACGCTACGGTCCGGGACAGCAAGCCTGGCCCCGACGGCGCTCCGCCCGTGTACAAAACAGTCCATTTGCAGCGACCTCATGTCGACCCGAGTCTATGTGTCGGGTGTGGCGCGTGCGAGAAGGTTTGCCCCGTGCAAGACCAGCCTGCTGTGTACGTGACCAGCGTCGGGGAGACCCGGAGCAAGACAAACGTGATCTTGCTCGAGAACACGAATTACAATCAGAA
>JBAULD010000145.1:0-2823 GCA_049578005.1 Polyangiaceae bacterium | reverse complement strand
GTGTTCTTGTGATGGTGTTCTTGTGTTGGGGGGGCGCTCATAGGATTTCGTCGGTGGCTTGGACGTCGCCGGGTGGGGCTACGTAGCGCTCTTGGGTGGTGGGGTCGGTGGCGTTTGGAACTAGCTCCAGCATGGGTACCAGGGCGAAGGCGCGAAACCGGAGTTGGGGGTGCGGGAGCGTGAGCCGCTCGCTTTCGAGCGCGACTCCGTCGACCCACAGTAGGTCTAGGTCGATGTTCCTGGGTCCCCACTTCTCGCGACGCACCCGCCCTAGGCGCTGCTCGATCTCCAGCAGCACTTCTAGGAGACGGCCGGGCGTGCCGTCATGGAGGACGAGGGCCGCTGCGTTGAGGAATTCGCCCTGCGGTACTCCGCCGATCGCAGCGGTCGCGTACACGTGGGACGTTCTCTCCACGTGAGTCGCGCGCGAAAGCTCGACGAGCGCGACCCGCATCGTCGCGAGCCGGTCGCCCAGGTTCGCACCGAAGCCGACGACCGCGCGAAGAGCCAATGAACTTCTGTTTTCCGCCGACGACGGTCTACGGACTTGCCGGCTCGAACATCAGCGGATCGGTGACCGTTCCGCTGTAGTCTCCGTTGACGACGCCGTCTTGCACGAAAAATAGGATGCTGCCGTCGTCCTGCCCATTGAGCTTTGCGTCGAGCGTAATCACCGCGCCCGGCGAAGTATCGAAACGCACGCCGTCGGACCGGGTGGACGTCCGCGTAACGACTTCGACCTCGCTCGCGGCCGGCTGTACGAGCTCGTCGCTCGCTTCCAGAGCCTCGCCCGATGCGTTCGCGATCGCGCCGCTCGCGACCGTGACCGTCACCTGGAAGCTGCACGGCTGACCGGACCGATACGTGTCGCACGTCCACCACACGTGCCAGTGTCCGCCGGAGCCGTACTCCGTGAAGACTCCGACCCCCTGACCGGGCTGCGCGGTCATCGTCTTGTCGGCGTCGACTTCGACGAGCATTGGTTGCGCCGGCGCGCCGCTCGGTGCGCCGCCGGTGCCGCCCCCGAAGCCGGCGCCGTTATTGCCGAACCCTCCGCCCGCGTCGGAGCCGCAGCCGCCCAAGATCGCCGCGGCGGCGGCGATGCCGATCGCAATCCACTTGAGAACCGATGTCGCCATTGCCGTCCCTCCTTCGATCCGCACTACGTCCAGCTGGGGATCCTCCGGATCAGCGGTGGCCGCCTCCGTGTCCTCCTCCGCGGGACCCGCCTCCTCCTCCGCGGGACCCACCGCCTCCTCCTCCGCCATGATACCCGCCCGAGTATCCCGCACCGCCGCGCGAGCCGCCAGGCGACCCGCCTACGTGGTAGCTCGGTGCGCCGCGGGAGCCGGAATAGGGGACGGGTGCGTGACCGGCGGGCGCGGGCGCACCAAAGTAAGGCCGGGTGACCCCCCCGGACGACGGGGCGCGTGTGGGCCCCTGCGCGGCCGCGCTGCCCGAAAACCCGGCCCCAAATCGACCACCGAAATGCGAAGGCTCCCCACGGGAGGTCGGTGTCCCCGTCAGTGTGCGCGTTGCGCCGGCGGAATACCGAGCGGAACCCACCGCCGTACCGGACCGGGCGAACGCGCGCGCCTGCATCACGCCGCGGTTCGTGTCCGCCCGCACCACGGCGGACTGCGGAATGTTCAGCGCCGACGGTGGAGGTCCGCCGACGCCGGGATGCGCGACCGCGCGACCTGCGAGCGGGCCCGTCGACACGGGATCCCAAACACGCGTGTGGGCGGCGATGGTGCCGGCCGCTGCGCCGCCGACGAAGCGAGAACCAACATTCGGGTGAAACAGGTCGGCCGTCGCCACGAAGCCGTAACGCGCAGAGGGGGTGAACCCGAGACCAACCGCCACGCCGCCGCGCCAGCCCCACGTCGGCGACCGAGGAGCCCAACCAACGTATCCCCACTCGCCGACGCCGTACCGCCAAGACACCCAAGCGCCCGCATACCGACGTCCCGGGATCCACTCCCAACCGAGACCGCCAGCGTACGCCCAGCGACCGTAGTGGAACGGCGCCCAGCCCCAATCGTAGTCGCTGACCCAAACGTAATCGTCGTCGTAGGCCCAGTGACCGGCCGAGCTGTAGGGGACGAAGTCGTCGCCCACGACGTCCGGCGAGGGAACCCAGACCGTTCCGTAGTTCGGATCATCGACCCAGCTCCCGTACGGGTCGAGCGTCGCGCGAAAATCGGTGAGCGCAGAAGGAGACGCATCGACGGGCTGGTCATCGGGAGGCGCGTCGCCGTCCGCCCCGATTTCCACTTCCTCCGAACCGGGCTCGGAATCCGCAACCGGCGCCGGTGCCGGATCGAGGGAGGGAGGCGCCGGAGGCGGAACCGTCGCGCCAACAGGGTAGGCGGCCTCGCGGCTCTCGGCCTCTTCCTCTGCGCATCCTGTCGCGAAGGGAACGAAGGAGGCGATGACGGCCACCAACGCAGCGGCGACAGGGAGTTTCATCTTTGGACTCCGCGCGGCGAGCACGATCGGACGAGGTGCAAAGCCCGAGCCCGGCAGCAAGAGATTGCAGCGTTCACGCGTCGTCGCGCTTTTCCAGGCATGGGCACCACCCACTAGACGTATACTCCGAAGAGTCATCCGGTGCCGCAAGTCGAAGTACCTCACACGGACAACTTGTCCCGACTCACCAAGCGCAGCCGGGACAACCCGTCGCCAGGTTTTCGGCAAGCCGCCTCGGTCTTTCGCGCTCCGCCGGCGATGTTATGGTGATGGCAATTCTATGAGAGGGACGTCCTGATGGCCGAGACCCGTCACGTCAACATGACCGACCGCATCGCCTCGATGCAGGAC
>JBAULD010000144.1:0-6406 GCA_049578005.1 Polyangiaceae bacterium | reverse complement strand
GGGCATCGTCGCGCGTCGCGGGAGCGAAGCGCCATGTCTTCACGGCCTCCACGGCGGCGTTGCTGAACGGTGGCGTCCCCCGCCGGACGTGCACGTCCGTGACCGCTCCGACCGGATCGACCACGATGACGAGATCGACCGACGCGTCTCCGTTTCCGTCGGCCGGATAGGGCACGGGGGCCGCGTCCAGTCGCCGAGGCGGGACGATGTCCGGCGCGGACAAAGCGGCCGCCGGAACGATGGCAATCGACAAAGCCGCCCGCACGGCGAGCGTCCACTTCGAGAATCCGCGACGCGCCGCCCTCACGGCGCACGATGCTAGCCGGTCGAGCTTTCGGGGTGCTAGCGGGTAGAGATCGCCGTGTTACTCGTGTCGGAGCGCGTCGATCGGATCGAGCCGCGCGGCGCGCCTCGCCGGGAAGAAGCCGAAGCCGATGCCGACCGCGGCGCTCACTCCGATGCTGATCGCGATGGGACGGGCGGCGAGCGACATGTGCCATTCGAGGACGCGCTGGAGGACGCCCGTGGCGAGCGCCCCGACCGCGACGCCAGCGACCCCTCCGAGCACGGAGAGGACCACCGCTTCGGCCAGGAACTGCGTCCGGATGTCGCCCTCCCGAGCACCGATGGCCATGCGGATCCCGATCTCCCGCGTTCGTTCGGTCACGCTCACGAGCATGATGTTCATGACGCCGATTCCCCCGACGATGAGGCTAATCGCAGCCACGAAGACGAGAAGGAGCGTCAAAATTCCGTAGATCCGGTCCTGCATCTCCGCGAACTCTTTCTGCGTGCGAATGACGAAGTCCGGTTCGCGCGCGTCGTCCGGGATGTGGTGGCGCTGGCGGAGGATCCCGTCGATTTGGCGTACGGCGCGTTCGGTCGCATCGGTCGATCGCGCCGACGCCATCAGGGCGCCCGCGAAGCCCGGAGGAGTGCGCATGATCCGCGAGCGGAAGCTGCTCGACGGCATGATGACGGCGTCGTCTTGATCGCCGCCGAAGGGCGCCTCGCCCTTGGTCGCGAGTAGGCCGATCACGCGGTACGGGTAGCGACCCAGGCGTATCGTCCGGCCGACCGGATCCTCGGAGCCGAAGAGGTTTCTCGCCACGGTGCTCCCGATGACGACCACCTTGGACTTGACCACTTCGTCGTGCGGCTCCCAAAAAGCGCCGCGGGCCAAGGGCCAGTTTCGCACCTGGAAGTAGGAGAGCGTCGTCCCGATGACGCTGGTGGCCCAGTTCTGGTTGCCGTAGACGGCCTGGACCATCGAGCGAAGCGCGGGCGCAATCGCGACGATGCTGGTCGATTCGTTCAAGATGGCTCGGCCGTCGTCCTCCGTCAGGCGCATGCCCGAGCCTTGTGCGCCATGGGCCCCGGAAGCTTGGTACGCCTGCGGAAAGACGATGACGAAGTTCGAGCCGATCGCCTGGATTTGCCCGGAGACGTTCTCGCGCGCACCCGACCCGAGGGCGGTCACGGTAATCACGGCCGCGACGCCGATGAGGATGCCGAGGACGGTCAGCGACGCGCGCATGGGGCTGCGCACGATGGCGCGCAGCGCCGAGCCAATTCCGTCGAGGAGCGCTCGCAGGAGCCTCATTCGACCCTCAGAGCGGCAATGGGGTCGAGCTTCGCGGCTCGCCAGGCCGGCAGGAAGCCGAAGAAGGTGCCGATCGCGACGCTCGTGCCCACCGCGATGCCGAGCGCGGTCGCGCTGGGGGCCATCGCCGACGACAGGACGCGGCCGATGGCCAGCGTAATCCCGCTTCCCGCGGCGATTCCGAGCATGCCGCCGATCATCGTGAGCGCCACGGCTTCAATCAGAAACTGCACGAGAATGTCGCGCGCGCGGGCGCCGATCGACATCCGGATGCCGATTTCTCGCGTTCTCTCGGCGACGCTCACCAGCATGATGTTCATCACGCCTATCCCGCCCACGAGGAGGCTGACCCCCGCGACCGACAGCAGCAGCGCCGAGAGCGTCGTCATGATCGCTTCGGTCGTCTCGCGGACGTCGGCCTGGGTGCTCACTTCGAAGTCGTCCCGTCCGGGCTCGAGGTGGTGGCGTTGCCGTAAGATGCCCTCGATCTGCGCCTTGGCGCGGTTGACCGTCTGATCGCTCGTCGCGCTGATGATGAGCTGGTCCGTGCGCCCCGGGGCGGTGTGCATCACACGCGCCCGAAACGACCCGATGGGCATCATCACGCGGTCGTCTTGGTCCTCGCCGAACGGAGACGTACCGCGCGACGCGAGAACCCCGGCGACGGTGTACGGCGATCGTCCGATTCGGATCGTCCGGCCGACCGGATCGTCGGTGCCGAAGAGGTTGGTCGCCACGGTCTGGCCGATGACGCACACCTTCGTCTTGAGGAGCTCGTCGCTCTCGGTCCAGGTCGTGCCCTTGGCGATCGTGAATCGCCGAATGGGCAGGTACGAAAGGGTGGTGCCGATGAGCGACGTCGCCCAATTCTTGTCGGCATAGACGACTTGTCCCGAGGTGTTCAGCCACGGCGCAACGCCCGCGACGCTCACCGCTTCGCGCGCGATCGCGCGGCCGTCGGCCTCGGTCAACCGCCCGACGACTTTGCTCTTGGCACCGGAAGCTTGCACCGGCCGCGACCACACGAACAACCCGTTCGCGGCGAAGCTGTCGATCTCGCCCCCGACCGCCGCCGTGGTCGTCGTGGCGGCCGCGGTGACGATGACCACGGCCGTGATGCCGATGAAGATGCCGAGCACGGTCAGCGCCGCGCGTAGCTTGTTGCGCACGATCGCGCCGAGCGCGAGGCGCGTCGCGTCGCGAAACATCGCAATCACGATGGGCCTCGCCTGAAGAGGGCCATGAGCGCGTGACGGAGGAGCGTCGAGACGATCATCCAGGAAGCGACGATCCCGAGGGCCGCCGCCACGTCGCGCGACGAGGCGGTCCCGAGGAGGCTCCGGTTGTACGCGAGCGTCCAGGCCGCGAGCGGCAACGACAAGGAGACGAGGCACCCCGAGTAGTAGGCGGATACTTGTCCCCACTCGCCCCAGGTCAGCCTGCGGTCGGCCCGCTTGCCGCCGAATCGCGCGCCGACCAATGCCTCGAGCACGACGCTGCACCCGAGCGGTACCCAGACCAGGTGTCGCCCGAGGACGAGCGCGTCGAGGACGATCCCGAAAAGCTGGCCCCCGACGGTCGCGCCGAACATCGCGCCGTAGACCGTGATCGGCAGAGGGCCGAGCCGCGGCGGATGCTCCGGTTGGATGGACGCGCTCACCGTCAGCGCCTCGGGCTGAAGAGCGTGAGCAGCAAGTATCGCAGAAGCACGGCGCAACCGATCCCCACGAACACCACCGCGATGAGCACTCCCCAACCCCGGTCCGCGATCCGGGTGACGAAATCCATCACGCCGCCGAGCCTCGCGGCGAGCGAAAAGGGCAGCGCGGCGGCGGCGGCGAGCGCCGCCGTCGAGACGCACGTGACCGTGATGGTGTACCAGAGCGCGATCCGGATCCGTTGATCGTTGGTCGGGGGACGGCCCAAGACGCGCCGCGCCCAGCGTGCCCCCCACCAAGCCTTTCCGAACTCTCCGGCGATACGACCCACCCAAAGAAACTCGATGGCGCTGAGCCGCAGGACGAACGCCACGTACGCCGCGACCAGGGCCTCGCTCGCGAGCTCTGCGAGCCACATCATCGCGTACACGCTGAAGGGCACCGGTCCCCCGGGGTGCACCGCGGCTTGGTCGCCCTCGAGACCCCCCGCCCGCGACGCCTGAGCCGCGGCGGCGTCTTCGGTCGGCGGCAAGCGAGCGAGCTCGGAGAGGGCGTCGAGGGGCGCCTCCTGAAGGACGTCGCTGACGATCCGTCCGTCGCGCATCGTCACGACGCGGGCGGCGCACGCGGCCACGTCGCGCTCGTGCGTCACGAGGAGCACCGTGATGCCCCGCTCTCGATTGAGCTTTTGCAAGAGGGCGAGGACTTCGAGGCTGGTGCGCGTGTCGAGGTTGCCGGTCGGCTCGTCGGCCAGAAGAAGCGGAGGATCGGTGACCAGCGCACGCGCGATCGCGACGCGCTGCTGCTGGCCTCCCGAGAGCTGGTTCGGATTGTGGTCGAAGCGCGAAGCCAGGCCCACGGCCTCGAGGGCCGCCTTGGCGCGCCGACGGCGTTCGCGGGCCGCCACCCCGCGATATTGGAGCGGGAGCTCGACGTTTTCGAGCGCGCTCGTGCGAGGCAAGAGGTTGAACCCTTGAAAGATGAACCCGATGACGCGATTGCGAACGATCGCGCGCGCGTCGCCGTTGCGATTCCCCACGTCGATCCCGGCGAGCGCGTACGTTCCGCTCGTCGGCCGATCGAGACAGCCGAGTACGTTCATCATCGTGCTCTTGCCCGACCCACTCGCGCCGACGATCGCCACGAACTCTCCCTGGCCAATCGACAGGCTGACCTCTCGCATGGCGCGCACCAGTCCGCCGCCCGTCGTGTAGTCCTTCGAGACGCGCGACAGTTCCACGAGCGGCCGGGGCGCAGCGACGGCAGCGACCATCAGAAGATTTTGCCCTTCTTCTTCTTGTCGTCGGTGTCGGTCTCGTCGGTGACGACCTTCGTCCCGACCGTCAGCGAGGGGTCGGTGACTTGCGTGTAGATCCCGTCGGTGATCCCGATCGACACGAGACGCGCTTCGTCCTTCTCTTGCCCGGGCTTTTCGTTCGTGAGCACCCAGACGCGTCCTTGACCCTTCGCGAGGGCGGGCTCGGGAGGCTGGGGCACCGGCTTGCCGTCCGGCCCCGCCGGAGGAGTCGGGCGGAAGCGGAGCGCGGCGTTCGGCACCCGCGGCACATCGTGCGCTTCGTGCGTGCGCACGGTGATGGTCGACGTCATCCCGGGGCGCAGCTTCTCCTCGGGATTGAACACTTCGACGACGGCCGGGTACGTCACGACCCCGGAGACGTTGTTCGGGCTGTACCGGATCTGCGAGACCTTTCCGTGGAAAACGTCTCCCGGGAAGGCGTCGACGACGCAATCGGCGTCCATGCCCTCTTGAATTTTGCCGACGTCCGCTTCGTCGACGTCGGCAAGCACACGCATCTTTCGCAAGTCTTGGGCGATGACGAAGAGCACCGGCGCTTGAAAGCTCGCGACGACGGTCGCTCCGGGGTCGATCCCGCGTGTGACGACGACGCCGTCGACCGGCGAATAAATCTTCGTATATCCGAGGTTGGCGGTCGACTGGCTCAGCTGGGCCGCCTGCGCCGCAATCACGGACTGCTGGCTTTCGATGTTCGCCATCGATGCTTCGTATTGCGCCTGGACGGAATCGTAATTTCCCTTGGCCGTATCCAGATCAGACCGGCTCGCCAGGTTGCTCTCGTAGAGTTTTCGCGTGCGGTCGAGCGCGATGCGAGCCGTGTTCATCTGGGCCTTGGCGCTCTCGGTCGACGCCTTGGCTTGCGCGAGCTGCGCGCGTTGCGACGCGAGATTCGCGGCCTGGGCGTTGACCTGCGTGCCGTAAATCAGCGGATCGATTTCCGCCAAGACTTCCCCTTTCTTCACGACCGAATTGAAGTCGACATAGACCTGGGTCACGCGCCCGTTGACCTGTGCGCCGACGTTGACTTGCAAAAGGGGCTGCACGGTCCCGGTTGCTTGTACTTTTTCAATCACATCGCCCACAGCCACCGCGGCAGCGACGTAGCGAGCGGGTGGCGCGGGGCGGTGTTTCGCACTCCACGTCAGGCCTGCGCCGACGATTAGGGCCAAGGCCCCGGCGAACGCGAGCCGGCGCAGCCAGCGCCGTCCTCCGTCTTCTGCGGAAAGCGCCTTTTTCAGCTCTTCGGTGACTGCGGTGGTATTCGACATGGGACTCGCGCCGGTCGGGGGTGTAGCGGAACACCGAGGAGTCGGCCACGCACCGGACTACCGTCCGCGAGTGCGTCTGCGGTTGGGTTTTTTGGCGCCCACCCTTCCCTTCACGCCGTCGCGGTGCCAAGCTTCTTAGCCGTTGAAACCAGGAAACCCGCGAAGGGCATTGCGATTATGACTACCGAGTCGACGGGACGAGATCGGATCAGCTTCAAGGATGTCGCGAAGCTCGCGAATACGCCCGAGCCGTCCGGCGAATCCTCGGAGACCAAAAGCGAGAACTCCGGGATGATCGATTTCGCCGCGATCGCCGCAGGCGAGACGGATCCGAAGTCGAGCGCCGCGGGTGCCGCGAGTCGCGAGTCGCAGGCGTCGGCCGCTTCCGTCACGCCGCCGGTGGATCGCAATGCGACCGCGCCGCGCGAGATGCCGGTCACCTCGGCTCCGCGGTCCGTGTCGACTACGCCGACGCTGGCCGGGGTCGAGGTCACACAGCCGAGGCCCGTTCCGAGCTCGCCCGGCGTGCCGCTCCTGAAGCTCCCGTTCGGGAGTACCT
>JBAULD010000143.1:0-5320 GCA_049578005.1 Polyangiaceae bacterium | reverse complement strand
GGTCATTCCCACTTTGTAGAGATGGGCCCCCTCGGGCCAGATCCCGCCTGTTCCCGCCCAGATCGGCCGGAGCCCGCCGTCGATCGTCCCCGTCTCGACGTCGATCTTCCCCTGGTAGATGAGCGGGTGGTCGAAATCGGGGCCCTCGCCGTCGCGCGTGTAATAGACCGATTCGCCGTCGAAGAGGAGAGACGGGTCGATGCCGTCGTCGTCGATCCAGATCGGATCCGACCACGGCCCCTCGGGCCTCTTGGCCGTCACCAAGAAATGCCCGCCGCCGCCGACGTTGGTGGTCACGACGTAGAAACGGCCTCGCGCATGCCGCAACGTGGGCGCGTAGATGCCGCCCGAACTTCGCATCCCGCGGAGATCGAGCTGGCTCGCCCGCGTGAGCACGTGCCCCAATTGCCGCCAGTGGACGAGATCGCGGCTATGGAAGATCGGCACTCCGGGGAAGTATTCGAAGCTGCTCGTGATTAAGTAGAAATCCTCGCCGACGCGGCAAATGCTCGGGTCGGGATGAAATCCGGGGATTACCGGATTTCGGAAGACGCGCGTCCTCGGGGGCGTGCGGGACCTGGGTTTCATCACCTTTCCTCGTTCTCGCCCGTACCGCGTACGCCCGTGTCCGTACTACGACCGGCCGACGCATCCTAGATGCTCGAGACTGGCGAAACCCCTGAAGAAACGAACCGTCCGGCCGTTCTCTTGCGTAGAAGCGTGGAAATCGAGAGCGCGCCCCCAGCCGACCGTCGCCGGCGTATCCTCATCGTCGACGACGACGAGGGCCGGCGCGAGCTCTTCGCCAAGGTCCTCGGCCACGAGGGCTACGAAGTCGACCTCTTGCCCGACGGTTCGGCGCTCGTCGCCCAGGTCCGCGCTCGCCCGCCAGACCTCGTGCTGCTCGACATCATGCTGCCGGAGGTCAACGGCTTCGAGCTTTGCGGCGACCTTCGCATGATGGACGACACGCGCCTCACTCCCATCATCTTGATTACGTCGACGTACCAGGACGAAGAGAGCGCCGTCCGTGGTCTCCTCTCCGGCGCCGACGACTACGTCGTCACACCGTCTCGGCTCGACGAACTGCGCGCGCGCGTCCGCGTCCAGCTGCGCAACCGGCGGGACCGCGAAATGCTCCAGTGGGCCAAGGCCCAGCGCGCCACCCTCAAGACCGCCGCGATGAGCGACGCGCTGACCGGCCTCGCGAACCGCCGCGCCGCCGACGAAATGCTGGAACCCGCCCTCGAAGGCGGCGAAGCGCTCCTCGCGGTCCTCATCGACATCGACCACTTCAAGCAAATCAACGACACATACGGGCACGTGATGGGCGACCAAATCCTCACCCTGGTCGGGCGAGCGATCCGTTCGTGTACCCGATCGGGGGACCTGGCGGCCCGGTACGGCGGCGAGGAGTTCCTGGTGATCGTGCGCGGCGCGTCGCTCGACGTCGCCGAGCGGATCGGCGACCGCTATCGAAACGCCGTCCGACGGATCGAGCTCCCGGCTCTCCCCGAGAACGTTCGAGAGGTCCGGCCGGGGGCTGGCCGGCGCTCGGTCACCGTCAGCGTGGGCGTGGCGGGCACCACCGGCGGAGGAGTCGCCGGGCGAAAGGTGCTCTTGGCGGCGGCCGACGCGGCGCTCTACGAAGCGAAGCTCTCCGGACGCGACCGAGTGGTCGTGTATTCCCGCGCCGTGGTGGGCGGGCGCGAAGGACCCGGCTGGCAAAGCGGCACGCTCGCCACTCCGGTCCACCTCGACTCGCTGGCCGACGCGCTCGGAGGACCGCGATGATGGCCGCGGGACCGAGCCCGCTGACGCTGCTCGAGCAGCTCCAGCGAGACCTGGGGCGAGGCACGAGCGACTTGCCCACGCTTCCTCGGAGCGTGACCGAAGCCCTGCGGCTCGCGCGCACCCCCGGCCTCGATTTCGACGAAGTCGCGAGGGTCGCCGCCAACGACCCGCCTCTTTCCGCCCGCGTCGTGTCCGTCGCCAACTCCGCGCTCTATTCGCGGGCTGGCATGCCACGCATCGCCTCGGTCCGGCGGGCCGTCGTGCGGCTCGGGACGCAGGCCACGCGCGACGTTCTCTTTCAGGTTGCCTACGCGTCGATGTTCGTCGACGCACCGCGATTCCGAGACCTCGTCGAGGCGACGTTCCAGCACGGCGTCCGCGCGGCGAGGTGCGCCCGTTCGCTCGCACGCGAGCACAGCCTCGACGGCGACACAGCGTTTCTTGCCGGCTTGCTGCACGACATCGGGCGCGCCCGCTGCTGGAAGCTCCTCGCCAAGAATCGCGGAGCGGTCGACATCGCCGCGGCGACGGCCGCCGTCGAGACCGTCCACGCGGTCGCGGGCGCGGAGCTCGCGGCCGCCTGGCACCTCCCCGAGGAGGTCATCGAGGCCTGCCGCTGGCACCACGAACCGAACGAGCACGAGTACGCGACGCTGATCGCGGCCGCGGACGCCGTCGCTCACCTCGACGAAGGTCGTGGAACGACCGACGAGGCGCGCGCACGGCTGCTCGAAGCGAACGTACCGGCCGAGCGCGCCGACGAAGTCGTCGCGAGCGTTTTGAAAGAGTCGCGAGCGCCCGACCCGGTGTAGGGCGGGCCGATGGGGGCGTCTACGGCGTGAAGTAGATGTCCGAGAGGCAGAAGTTGAACGAGTCGAGCGTCGATGCGTCGGGGCCCGCGCCGTTCGCCTGCCACTTCATTCCGATGAGCTGACTTTGCTTGATCGCCGCGAACGGCGCTCCCCAACCCTCCTGGTTGAGATCGGACCATTTGAAAGACTGTTTGCTCCAGGTTCCGGGCGTGGCGATGACTCCCGCTCCGAAATCGTCGTCGCATTGACCGGCGTCGGCCACGGCGCAGGCCGACGTCGGCCACGCCTGCGGATCGGCGGTCTGCGTATCCGGGACTCCGAAGCGGATCGACGGCGCGGACCCGTCCTGAGGGTCGACCTTGATATAAAAGCTGATGCCGCTGTACTTGCTCGCGTCGAAGGGAACGGGCGACGAGAGCGTGCCCGCTGGGGCCGCGTCGCCTGGCGGCGCGTACACGAGGTTCATTCCGAGACCCACGTAATTCACGACTTGCCCGCCGAAGCACAACTCACCGCTGATTTGTGAGCCATCCGTGTTCGTGATGAGGGGAGACACGGGAGTGTCGGCAAGCTGCTTCGTCCCCTGGGTGAGGCTCATCATGAGCGCGGCATTCTCTTGGGGAATGTCCGTGTACACGTAGTAGGAACCCGGAGTGTCACCCGTCGGCACCGTCAGCGAAATCTGCGTCCCCGTCTTTGCCGTCATGTTGTCGACGAGGAGGCCAAGGGCGCTGGCGCCTGACTCCGACCCGCCACCGTCCTTCACCGAGCCACCCGATCCACCACCGCTACTGCTTCCGGTCGCGCCGTCTCCGTTCGCGCCGGCTTGAGCCTGCATGCCGTTGCCTCCGCCGCTGCTGCTGCCGCTCGCTCCGCTGTCCGCGGGGGTCGACGAATTGGTGGAAGAGCAGGCGGCCACCCATCCGGTTGCCGTCGAGACAGCGAGAAGTCCGATCAAAGGAAGCCGATTCGACATGGATACGCTCCGCGGTTACGCCCTGGAAGGGTGCGGCAGTCTACCGGAGGTCTCCGAGCAGATCACGCGCATCTTGGAGTGACAGGGTTTCGGGCTTGCTCGCCGAGATCGCAGGAGTAAGGTGGTGCGCGATGCGCGCTTTGCGGGCGGGGGGGAGAGCAGCCACCTTCCTCATCGTCGGGATCGCACTGGCAGGATGCGCGAGCATTCTCGGTGATTTCACGGTCGGTCCGAGCGGAAGCGACGACGCCAGCGTCGACGCAGAAGCAGGCGCGATCGACGTCACGGCCTATCCGGACGCGCCGGACGGCGGCGCGAGCTCCGACGAGGGAGCCGCCGAGGGGCCGATGGACGGCACGGCCAGGAACGACGCAGATGCGTCCAGCGCCAACCCCGCCGACGCCACCACGGAAGGCAGCGCGAACGACGCGACGGTCCCCGCAGACGGGGCCGGCGACGGCGGAGCGCCTCCGGACGCGTGGGGGTCGTTGGATGGAAACCCGAAGAGCACGGAGGCCGGGTGCGCAGGCGGCACGGCGTGCGATGGCGGCTGCGCGGAGCTCTCGAGCGACCCGCACAACTGTGGCGCCTGCGGGCACGATTGCGCTCAGCTACCGAACATCGGCGGCGCGGGGGCGGCGTGCATCGGCGGACACTGCGCCTACACGTGCGCGCCCGGTTACGCCGACTGCGCCGACGCCGGCGCCGGATGCGTCACATCGCTCCAATCGACGACGAGCTGCGGAGCCTGCGGGACGAGCTGCACCCCGGCGGCGCCGAAATGCGTCCTCGGAGCGGCCGGCGGTTTTGCCTGTGCCCTGGTGTGTCCTACCGGAACAATGGATTGCGGCGGCACGTGCGCGGACCTCGCGAGCGACTCGCAGAACTGCGGCGGCTGCGCGATGCCGTGCGCCGCCGGAACGACTTGCTCGGGCGGGCAGTGCCTTTGCAGCGCGACGAGCGGGTGCGGCGGATGTTGTAGCAGCGCGACGACGTGCCAGCTGGTCGCGAGCCAGACCAGCGCGTCCTGCGGCACGGGGGGTGGCGCGTGCGGGAATTGCGCGGGGGGCAAGGCATGCCTCAATGGGGCGTGCGCCGTGCAGCTCACCGTGACCGGCATTGCGCTTTCCGCGACGAAGGCGGTGACGTTCTCAGGTCCGGTCGCAACTGTGACGGACGCGATTGCGAGCGACTCGGCGAGCGCGCTGACCGCCATGATCGATTGGGGCGACAGCACGACGTCGCGGGGCACGATCACCGGATCTTCCGGAACCTTCGAAGTGACGGCGGACCACACTTTCAGCGTGCCGGGCATTGGCACCGTCACCATCGTCGTACGAGACGCGACAACCGGCGCGATGGCAACCACGACCGCAGGAGTATCGGTCGCGCCCTTGTTGACCGTTACCGGTGGCCCTATTACCGCGACGGCAGGGCTGGCGCTGACCGGCGTCGTGGCGAACCTAACCGACGGGCTGGTCTCGGACACGTCGACCGCGCTCAACGCATCGATCAACTGGGGTGACGGTAACGGCGCCGCGTTCGCCAGTATTAGTGGACAATCCGGGACGTTCGCCGTCAACGCGACCCACACGTACGCGGCGGCGGGAGTCTACACGGCCACCGTGACCGCCAGCGACACAATCCCTGGAAACGGCACCTCGGCGACGCTCACGGTGACGGTCCGGCCGGCATCCGTCATCACCGAATACACGGTGCCCACCGCGCAGTCGTACCC
>JBAULD010000142.1:0-5838 GCA_049578005.1 Polyangiaceae bacterium | reverse complement strand
GGGCCGTGTCGTCTCCTTTTATCCAAACTTTTCTCTGGGCTTCCAGTGGAGTAAGCAGGACGAACAGCTTATTTCAGGTCTTTCGTTGTCCATTGCCGCAAGCGCAGTGGGATATGCCTCCAGTTCGCAACTGGGTCCCTACGTCGAACTCTACCTGCCGCTACTGTTTCATCCGACGCGCCATTTCTTCATGGGCATCGGGCCTGCTTTTTACCACGACTTCGGAACGGTGAGCGGCGGACCGAGCGTCGGCGGACAGAGAACGACGCTGAGCGCTGGCTTCGTCGTCGGGGGATACTGGGGCGGGCAGCCCGTTGTGATGGCCAGCACCGGCGCCGCCCCGCCCGAGGAGAAACCGCGCGTGTTCGGCCAGAAGGGCGAGTGGGTGCTGGGGAACGAGCTGGCCGCCGCGGTGTCGTCCACGAGCTACGCAGGAACCGGCTCTTCGACCACGGGTGTGAGCTTATCCGGTGGCTTCGACTATTTCGTGACGGATGGGCTTTCCATCGGCGGGGGACTGTGGACCAGCTCCGGGACGACCACCGGGATCGACGCCGTCAGCGGGAGCCAAGTCGCCGCATCGGTTCATGGCGCGGGACTGTTCGCTCGCTTGGGACTCAATGTGCCAATGAATTCTTGGATTTCGTGGTACCCGCGATTTGCCATGGCCTATGGGGTGGGCAACGACCAGGAAACGTCGGGCATCTACCAAAACTCCCCTTCGGCGACCGTCGTGTCGATCACGTGCTTCGCGCCTCTGCTCGTGCATCCGGCGCAGCACTTCTTCGTCGGGTTCGGACCTTCGATCTCTCACGACCTTTCGCGCGCCGTAAGTTATGTGTATTACACGAACGTCAATGGGGGAATTCAAATCCAGAACCAGGCGACGACGATCGGAGTCGGGCTCGTCGTCGGGGGATGGCTGAGCCGAGGGGCGAAAAAGCCGAATTGAGGTCGGAAGTGAAGATCGGCCGCGGCGGCCGGGAACGAAACTCCAAGCCGTGTCCCTAATCCAGGGTGTCGTCCCCGTGCACGAGCGACGAGTCCGGCGGAGGCGCGATCTGCGCGGACGACGTCGTCGACGCGACGTCCTCGGGCGTCACCAGCTTTCGCACGAGGTCCGCGCGGTTGTTCGCTCCGAGCTTCGTGTAGAGCCGCCGGACGTACGTGCGAACGGTGTTCTCGCTGAGGCCGGAGATCGCCGCGACGTTCACCCCGCTGTACCCGGCCACGAGAAGCCGCGCGATCGCTCGCTCGCGTTTGCTTAGCCCCTCCATCGGCGTGGGCCGCTGCGTCCCTTCGACCCGCACGGCCGCACAGCGCGCGCCCCCGAAGACAGGATCGCCGTCGATCCTCGCCACCGATACGATCGTTCCGCTGGGCAGCCGGGGTGGCGTCGGAAGCGCCTCTTTGCGCGTGCGCGCGGCGAGCGACTGCTCCACCGCCTCGACGATCTGCGCCTCGACGGGCATCACGTCCTCGTCCCACTCGAGGCCACGCTCCCGGTCGGCGGCCCAAACGATACGCTTTCGATCCCGGTCGACGACGTACACGACGCCGGAGATCTTGCCGAGCGCTCGAAGCGCGGCTGCTTCGCGCGACAGCTCGTCGTACTGCAGCTGGGCCCTCGCACCCGCGACGACGAACGGAGCGAGTTCTTCGATGTCGCGCTTGTCGCTCTCTGCGAAGGGTCCGTCGGCCGCGCGCCGCTCGAGCCCGGCGAGGCCGAAGAGAACGCCGCCTTCGTGAAGGAACATGACGAGAGCGTGGGCATAGCCGTCCGGGGCCGACCAATCGTGGAAATAGGGGAGTTTCACCCGTTCGGTCTCCGGCCAGAGCTCGCCGGACAGGTACGCCCGGCGAGGCGACGTGACGACGCTCTCCGGAGCGAAGCCGAACGCCGACGACAGCCGCACCCCGTCCGCGCCGGGGCACGACTTGACCACGCCCTCCACGAGCCGCGTGGCCTCTCCGTAGGCCCGCGCGTCCTCCGTGCCGAAGAAACAGAAACCTCCGGTCGCAGGCACGATCTCTCGCATCGCGGCGATGACACGCCGGCGAAAGCTCGAGTTATTGCCCAAGAGAACCACTTGCAGCTGGGCCGATTGGAGCTTGTCCACGTGGGTTGTCCTATACTCGCTGGCGCATGTCGGCGCCGCTCCCCGGTCCAAACGGTGCGGGCGACCTCATTTTCGACTGGAACGAATTGGAGCGCAAAGGGCGTCGTATCCCGCCCGCGTTCGCGCTCGTCGACGAGACGCTCCGCGAGGGCCTTCAGAACCCGAGCGTCGAAGATCCCCGCGTCGACGACAAGCTTCGCATTCTGCACCTGATGGAGGAGCTCGGGATTGAAGTGGCCACCGCCGGGCTGCCGGGCAGCGGGCAGCGGGCGTTCGACGACGTGCTCTGCCTATGCCGAGAGGTCGCCGCCAGCCGGATGAAGATCAAGCTCGCCGCGGCCGCCCGAACCGTGGTCGCCGACATCGAGCCGATCATCGAGATTAGCCAGCGTGCCGGCGTTCCCGTCGAAGCTTACCTCTTCATCGGCTCGAGCCCCATCCGCCAATACGTCGAACAGTGGGACGTTGCGCTGATCGCCCGCCGGAGCGCCGAGGCGATCGACGCGGCGGTCAAGGCGGGGCTCTCGGTCGCGTACGTCACCGAAGACACGACCCGTTCGCGTCCGGAGGTGCTCAAGACGCTGTTTCACGCCGCCATCGGCCACGGCGCTTCACGCATCTGCCTATCGGACACGGTGGGGCACGCGACGCCCGAAGGCGTTCGGAATCTCGTCTCCTTCACGAAGGACGTCATCGCCGAGTCCGGAGCCGACGTCGGGATCGACTGGCATGGTCACAACGACCGGGGGCTCGCGCTCGAGAACGGCCTTTGGGCTCTCGAGGTCGGGGTCGACCGGGTCCACGGAACCGCGCTCGGCATCGGTGAGCGCGTCGGCAACGCTCCCACGGAGCTTCTCCTTTTGAACTTGCGTCTGCGCGGCCAGCTTCCCGAGAGCCGCGATCTGACCAGGCTGGTCGAGTATTGCGAGACGGTGGCGAGCGCCGTTCGCTGGCCGATCCCTCTCAACTATCCGCTCGTCGGAAGAAACGCGTTTCGTACGGCGACCGGGGTTCATGCCGCGGCGATCGTCAAGGCCATGCAACGGAGCGACGCGTGGCTCGCCGATCGCGTCTACAGCGGCGTCCCCGCCGGGATGTTCGGTCGACACCAGGAGATCTGCATCGGGTTCATGAGCGGGGCTTCGAACGTGAGCTACTGGCTGAGCGAGCGCGGAATCGAGCCAAGCGAGGGCCTGGTCGAAGCGATTCTCCGGGCGGCAAAGGCTACGACGCACATCTTGTCCGACGAGGACGTGATGGCCATCGTCCAGCGCGTGCGCGGGTGAGCGTGGAGCAGACGGCGCTCCTCGGCCTCGACGTCGGAACGACTGGTGTCCGCGCAGCCGTCTTCGATACGCGGGGGCGGGTCCTCGCGCAGGCGAGCGAGGATTGCCCCTACGAGGCCCCTTGCCGCGGCTGGGCCGAGATCGATGCCTTTCTCTGGTGGCGAGCCGTTTGCGCTGTGACCCGCCGGGTGGCGCGAGAAACGTCGCTAGCCGAAGTCTCGGCCATCGGAGTCACGGGACAGGCACCCACCCTCGTGCTCGTCGGCTCGAACGCTGAGGTCCTTCATCGAGCGATCCTTTGGCTCGACGTGCGCGCCGATGCGGAGGCGCGCGCCATCGACGCGGCGCTCGGCCCCGGAGGCGCGGAAGCCATCGGCGGCAACCGCATGCATGCATACTACTTGGGGCCGAAGTTCGCGTGGATGCGCCGCCATCATGCGGAGATCGTGGACCGGACGGCGCTCGTGTTGCAGTCGCATGCGTGGGTCGTGTTCCAACTGACGGGCGAAGCCGCGTGCGACCTGTCGACGGCGATGTTGTGTTCGCCCCTCTTCGACGCGCGGTCCCTCGCGTGGTCGGACGCGGGCGCTCGGGCGGTGGGGATGCCGATGCGCGCCCTTCCGAGAATCGTGCGTGCGCACGACGTCGTCGGAGCGGTCACGCGCGCGGCGGCGACCGCGACCGGGCTGCGCGAAGGGACGCCCGTCGTCTCCGGAGGCGGTGACTTCGCGGCGAGCGCCCTCGGGGCCGGAGTGTTCGACGAAGGACAAGCGTGTCTGATGCTCGGCACGGCGGGGAACCTGCTGATGCCGATGGCGGCGCCGCGCTTCGACCCGCGCCTCATCAATAGCCACCACATCGGATGCGACCGATGGTTGGCGCTCGGAGGAACGCTGTGCGGCGCGGCGCTCGAGTGGTTTCGCGGCGCTTGCGCCCCCGGAGTTCCCTGGGAGTCGCTCGAGGCCGAGGCGCGAGCAATCGACGTCGACGAGCTCGCGGGGCTCACGATCCTTCCGTACTTTCAGGGCGAGCGCACACCAGTCTGGGACGAGCGGGCACGGGGGGTCATCGCCGGGATCGATCGCACCCACGGGCGCGGACACCTCTACTGGGCCCTCCTCGAAGGGGTCGCGCTCGGGTTTCGGCATTGCCTGGCGGTGGCCGAGGAGAACGGGGCGAGCTTCGGCGAAGTGGTCGCGGCGAACGGCGCCGGCAAAAGCGCGCTCTTTCGGCAAATCCTCTCCGACGCGCTCGGGCTTCCGCTCACGTGGCGGGCCGGCTCGGATGCCGGTCACGGCACGGTTGCGGGGGCGGCGATCCTCGGGGGGATTGGTGCCGGCGTGCTCGCGGGAGCGGAAGCCGCCCGCAGCTGGCTGGACGAACCGGGCCCGGGCCGTGGCGCGGCCGTGCGCCACGAGCCGGATGCGCGGAGCCACGCTCGGCTCGCGGAGGTCTTCGCGCGACGCGGGGGGTTGCTCGCCATGGCTGCGAATCGAGCCATTCGCGACTAGCCGCCTGTCATCCAAACGGGTGACTGACCGGCGGAGCTCCTCGTGAATACATAAAGGGTCATCGCGCGGTACGCGCGTTCTTGCCGGCTTGGCCGGCGCCAAGGGGAAAATGACATGTCGATGAATCGCAAACGGCAACTGATCGCGCTCGCCGTGGCCGCAGCCCTCACCGATTGCACGGTCGTGGCCACGCCCTCGGACGGCGCCGATCCGGTGGACGACAACGCCGGATCGAGCCCTGCCGCAAACACCCCGACCCCAGACGCCTCGCAAGGCACGAGCCTGCAACCCGCCATGCTCGGCTTCACCGCGTCCAACGTGCCCGCTGCGACGCCCCTCGTCACGAGCGGTGACTGGGTCTTCAGCACGCAGACGTGCGGCTCTTCCACCGTGCAGATCGATACGACCAAAGGCATCGTCAACGGCTGCGACCCCACGATGCAGTTCTTCAGTTACGCCGCCATCACCCAAAGCGACATGTCCCTGGGATCGTTGCCCGCCGCACTATTTGTCACGGGCAAGTTCACGATACAGCCTGGAATGACCGTTACGGTCGTGGGCAATCTTCCCCTCATCGTGCTCGCCCTCGACGACGTGAACATCGGAGGTTTACTCAATGGTTCACGGGGTGTGGCCGGCGGAGGGATCGCGAGCTCCGCGTTCACGAAGGGCAATGGTCCAGGAGGCGGAGGTCCGGCCGTGGCCGGAGCGGGGGCCGGCGGCGGAGGCGGCTTCTGCGGAGTAGGCGGTGCCGGGGGTGGCAATGGGGGAATGGGCGGCGCTTCGTACGGCAACGCGAGCGACGTCCCGCTCCTCGGCGGCTCGGCGGGCGGAGGCGCGGGTCAAAACTCCGGCACGGGTGGTGGAGCGGTGCAGATCGTCTCGGCGACCTCCTTGCAAGTGACCGGCTTGGGCGTCATC
>JBAULD010000141.1:0-20648 GCA_049578005.1 Polyangiaceae bacterium | reverse complement strand
GCGGGGGTCGGAGACGTCTTCGATCGCGACGTTGCGCGGTCCGCCGTATACGAGAGCTTTCATGTTGCCTCCTTCTCTTGGAAACTCCTCATCGGAATCATTTCCGCATTTCGTTTTGCAGCGCCTGAGCGTGCTGCAGATGCATCGCGACCGTCCCACGAACGTCGGCGAGCAATGTCTTCAAGCCCGGGTCCTTTGCGCTTGGAATGAGCTTTTGGTCGATCATATCGAGCACCTGCTGGTGTTCTTGGACCTGCGTATCGACATAGCGCTTGTCGAAATCGGTGCCCTTCTCCGTCTTGAGACTTGCCGTGGCGCCACGGGCGTCGTTCTCGAGCGATAGGCTCGTCGGGCTCGATTCGAGTTTCAGATTCGCTCGCTTGGCGAGGCTCGTCCCTTTGGTCTCGGCGTCCGAGTGATCCTTGATCATCATCGCGGCGAGCTTCTTCACGCGCGCGTCCTTCGCCTTCGTTTGGGCGAGCTTGCCCTGGTCGATTTCTCCGGCGTCTGCCGCGTGCAAGACGCCGAGGATTTCGTCGTCGCTCAACGCCGGTTGTGCCTCCGTGGGAGCGCCCGCGTTGTCCGCAATCGTGCTTTGGCCCATCCACCCCGCGCCCCCATCGGTTGAAGAGGCCATCTCGTGGGGAGACGTCGAGGGCTGACCCTTACCGCAGGCGAACAGGAATAATGCGAAGCCGAGGGCAATTGGCTGACTCGTGTGCATGACGACGTCCATGGCAATCGTCGTACCGACAAGAAACGCCGTCTCTTGCCGCTACGACGAGCGCGCAATGAGCAAATCCGCCACGCCGCGGGCCGGAGCCGTGACGAGAATCCGCGTTTGCCGCTGAAGAGGCGGGCTCAGGCCAGGCCCGGGGGTCCTCCCCGAGCCGCTCGCAGAGCCTATCCGTGCGTCGCCCGCGCAGTGACGATGCCGCAAGCGTCGCGCGCCTCGGCCATCACTTGGCGCGCCAGCGCGCGCGCGCGCGTCGCCCCCTCGACGAGCACTCCTTCGACGAACGGTTCGTCCGCCGCGATCGCGCGCCTCTTCTCGCGGAGGGGCCCGAACATTTCGTTGTAGGCATCATGCAAGCGTTTCTTCAGCTCGCCGTAGCCGACGCCGCCCTTCACGTAGTCCGCCTCGAACTCTGCCGCTTTCGCCGGCGCGAGCAGGCGATAGAGCGTCATCAGTGTATCGTTCGGGTCTTTCGGATCCTCGACCCCCTTGCTGTCGGTCTTGATGGACGCAAAGTACGTTTTCCACGCCTGCTTGTCGGTCATGTCGTCGGGCAAGAAGATCGGGATCGTATTGTCGTAGCTCTTGCTCATCTTTTCGCCGTCGAGGCCCGGAACCTTCGCGCCCGTCGAGAAGCGCCACTCCGGCCGCACGAACACTTCGCGTCCGAACGCGGCGTTGAAGCTCCCGGCCATGTCTTGCGCCATCTCGACGTGCTGTTGTTGGTCTTTTCCGACCGGCACGAGCGTGCTCCGACAGATGAGAATGTCGGCCGCCATCAGCACCGGATAGTTGAACAGTCCCATCGAGGCTTCGAGCCCTTTGGCGATCTTGTCTTTGTAGCTCGTGGCCCGCTCGAGCAGGCCCTTGCCGACCACGCACGAGAGCAGCCACGTGAGCTCCGTCACTTCGGGGACGTCGCTCTGTCGATAGAAGGTCGCCTTCTTGGGATCGAGGCCGAGCGCGAGGTAATCGATCGCGACATCCCGCGTGAACGCCCGGACGCGCGCGGCGTTTTGAACCGTGGTGAGCGAGTGGTAGTTCGCGATGAAGTAAAAAGCGCGATCGGCCCCACCCGCGGTTTCTTGGAGCTCGACGTGCTGCTGAATCGCGCCGAAGTAGTTTCCCAGGTGGAGAGTGCCGCTCGGCTGAATTCCGGACAAGATGCGCATGGCGGAAGTGCCGCCGAAGCTAGCACGTGGCCCGGCAAGGCTCGCGGCGTGCAAAGCGTTTCGATTTCGTTCTCGGGCGCCTGAACGAGCCACGCGTTCGCGACGACTCCGACGCCGGCCGACCAGCAAAGTTGCGTCATGCGGGTGTCAGTGCGTTCGATTTGCGCCGGTTCCCTCGGACGTCTGCTCGGTGACGAGCACGAGATGGCCGTTCGGGCACTTCATTTCCGCGTTCGAGCCCCGCGGGGGCGCATGAAACGCGATCCGCTCCCAACAGAAGGGGCAGAGGCCCGAAACCCAGGTCGCCCCGTCTCGCTCCTCCAGTCGAGTCTCGGCGAGCACGTACTCGTGTTGCTGGTTGGTGGCGTTCATGGGCCGCACGTCGCGCCCTCCTATTCCGTCCACCTGCATTCCACGCACCAGCGGGAACACGGCTCATCATTGGCTGCGCCCGAGGGCCGTCGCCTCGCCTACGGCGCCGAACCCCGTCCGGCCGGCGAACCCCGTGGCCTTCGCATTGCAGCGTTTCTCGGCGGCGTCGTCGCTGGCAAAGCTCGCCCGGTCGATCGGAGGTCATGAGCGTGACTCGGTGCTCGCAGAAGGTCGCGCCGCATTTTCGGAGGGCGCTCGCCCTCGCGCTGGCAGCATGCGCGGCCGGATGTGGGCCGGCCGCGGATCTGTTCGAGTCGACGGAAACGCCAGCGCAGCCTCCCGAGTCCGAAACGAGCGCCCCAGCGGATGACGGCGTCGTGCCCGACCGTCGGATCGCGGCGGCGCTGAGGCGAGAGCTTTCGAGCGATGCGATCGCATCGAAGGAGACGATCGGTGTCGTCGCGAACGACGGCGTCGTGACGTTGGCCGGCTCCGTTCCCAGTCTGTTCTCGAGGTCTCGGGCCATCGCGCTGGCGCACGTCGTTCGTGGCGTTCGTGCGGTGGTCGACAATCTGGATGTCACACCTCTGCCGAGGCCGGATTACGAGCTCGAGTCGGTCGCGCGCTCTGTCCTCGGAAACGATCCGGTGACGGAGCCGGCGCACATCGAGGCGCGCTCGCACAAGGAGGTCGTCACGCTCTCCGGGTCGATCGACTCGAACGCGTCGCGCCGCGCCGCGGAGAACGATATTCTCGCGATCCCAGGCGTCCGAGGTGTGGACGACGAGCTTGCCCTCGTTCCCGCGAGGACAGGCGACGCGCATCTCCGAGAAGAGGCCAAGCGCGCGGTTGGGGAAGACCCGTGGATCGACGGGTCCCGGGTGGTCGCGTCGGCGGATCGGGGCATCGTGTCGCTGTCCGGTTGGGTCGGTAGCGCCGGGCAGCGCCGTCGCGCTTTCGAGGATGCGTCCGCCGCTTTGCCGAGAGCCGTCGACGCTTCCAACTTGAGGATCGACGCCTTCACCGATGACGGAACGCTTCGCGCTCGTGCGGCGCCGACCTACTCAGACGGTGCGATTGGCGGAGCCGTGCTCGACGCGTACGTGCAGGATTCGCGCATGCATCCGTTCGTGCCCACAGTCGACGTGAAGCAGGGAGTCATCGTCCTGTCCGGCGTGGCCCCCAACGCGGCCGTCGCCCACGCCGCGGACGAGGACGCGCACAACGTCTCGGGCGTGCGGGCGGTACTCGACCACTTGAAGACTGCCGACGCGGTCGCCCCGGCACGCGAGGTGGGTCCACGCTGACCGGAGGATCGGCTCCGCGCACGTTGCTGCTCCTCGCGTCCGGACCGGCTATTGCGGCTTGTCGGTCCCCATCGCGTGGTCGAGTTCTTGCCGGACCTCCTTTTGGGTGGGATCGACCGGAAAATCGTGCGCTTCACGAGCCTGCGGGTTGTCGAATGCGAGGGAAACTTTGTAGAGCTCGAAGCGGCCGTCCGCCGCGGTCTCGCTGCACCGTTCGCGGAGTTTCTGCAAATCGGGTTCGCTCATGCGCTCGAAGCCGCGGGCGATCTTGAGGTTCGCGCGAAGCTTGTCGGTGCTCTCCATGCCGCAGATCGTCGTCGCCACGGGTAGGCTCATTGCGTAGCGAAGCAACTCTTCGGGGGTCGCGATGTTTTTCTGGATGGGTCCTGCCCTTCCGGTCATCGGTTTCATGCCGAGCACGGCGATCGAGCGCTTGGTGCACTCGGGCAATACCTTCTTTTCGAAACTACGATAGGTCGCGTCGAAGGCGTTCAGTGGAAACTGACACGTGTCCCACGGGTATCCGCGCGTGATCATCTCGTAATGAACGTCGGGGCTCTTGTGCCCGGTGAACCCGACGAAGCGAGTCTTCCCGGACCGCTTGGCCTCGTCGAGTGCCTCGATCACGCCTCCCTTTCTATAGGCAAGCGCCGGATCATCGTCGAAGACCACTCCGTGGACCTGCCATACGTCCAAGTGATCCGTACGCAAGCGGCGCAGCGACTCCTCGAGCATTTTCATCGCGAGGGAGGCGTCTCGCCCGTGCGTGCAGACCTTCGTCATGAGGAGGACCTTGTCGCGTCGCCCTCCCGTAGAGAGCGCGCGTCCCATCCAGTCTTCGCTGCGCCCATTGTTGTACTCCCAGCAGTTGTCGAAAAACGTGACCCCCCCGTCGATGGCTTCGCCCACGATGCGATCCGCTTCGGCATAGCTCGGGGCGTCCCCCAAGTGATGCCCTCCGACGGCGAGCGCGGACACGGTGGCGCCCGTCTTGCCGAGGGGGCGCCTCGGTATGGCGGCGGTGCTCATAGCGGAAGCTCCTGCTGCGCGGGGTAGCCGTGCTGTCCGCGGCCCACCTTCGCATCGTAGTGGGTGGTCGTCTTGTAGAGCTCCAGGTGCCCGTCGGCAGCGGCGGCGCGCACCCGATCGCGGAGCGCCTGCATTTCTTCGGGCCGCATCGGCTCGAACCCGCTCGCTACGGCGAGGTTCTGCCGCAAAATGTCGAGTCCGTCGACCCCGCTGACCGTGGTGGCGATCCCGGGGACGCTCATTGCGTAGCGGAGGGCCTCTTGTGCGGTGACGACTCCCTTCCGAACGGGATCGCCGGCGCCGCCGAGGCTCTTCATCCCGATGGGTGCAATCCCGCGTCGGACGAGCTCGGGCAGCACGCGCTGCTCGAAGCTGCGGAACGTTGCGTCGAAGCAATTGATGGGCATTTGAACGGTGTCGAAGGGGAACCCGTGCGCCAACATCTTGAGGTGGATGTCGGGATGTTTGTGCCCGGTGAAACCGACGAATCGCGTCTTTCCGTCCTTCTTGGCTCGTTCGAGCGCCTCGATGACCCCGCCGGGCGCAAAGTGCAAATCGGGGTCGTTATCGTAAATGCACTCGTGGACCTGCCACAGGTCGAGGTGGTCGGTCTGCAGGCGTCGCAGCGACTCTTCGAGCTGTTGCATCGCCACGTCGGACTTCCGACCATGCGTGCATACTTTCGTCATCAAAAACACCCGATCCCGTTTGCCTTGCAGCGCCCGACCGAGGATCTCTTCGCTCTTGCCGTCGTGGTACTCCCACGCGTTGTCGAAGAAGGTGACCCCCGCGTCGATCGCCTGGTCGACGATTTTCACGGCATCGTCCGGATCGCGCACGTCACCCAGATGAGAGCCGCCGATACCGAGGATCGACACGGTCGCCCCCGTCCTCCCAAGGGGCCGCCGGGGAATCGAGGTCGTCGACGGGGGGACAGGACCCGGCGGATCGGGGGCCGTCGGGGACGATTTCGAGGTGTCGCCTCGAGCGCGCGAGCAACTGGCGAGGGCGGCAGCGGCCCCGGTCATCAATAGGCGTCGACGGGTGGGCTCGGGCGGCATTCGCGAGTCGCGAATGCAATGCCTGTTCTCAGCTGGACCCGACGGAAACTCCGGTGGCGGCCCTTGTTTCCCCGGAATCGAGGGAGACCGCGCTTCGCCGGAGGAGCTTCCTGTGGCGCTCTTGCGGGGACTGTGTCGAAGAAGCTCGACGCAACCGGTGCGACCCCATCGCCGCGACCGAGACGGAGCTTTCTTGCTTTGGGGGTCGTGTGGGCTGACGCAGGACATCGGGCGGCCCTGGTCCCCTATTCGAATCGCGACGACGATCCGTTGTCCGCTTTGCGGACCTTGCCCAACGCAGGCCGTAGCTTCCGGGGCCGCCGAGGACAAATGCGCGAGCATGCACGACCTCCCGTGAAACGATTGACCGTCGCGGGCCCCGCGCCCTCTGTCGGCTTTCTCGTCGATCTCTTGGACGACGGGCCCTACCAGTGGGCTGTGCTGCGCGGTGCGATGGCGGCCGCCGAGGATCTCGGAGCGAACCTCCTTTGCTTCGCAGGTGGCGTTCTGGGCGCCCCGCGCGGCTCGGGCGGGGAGCGAAACGGAGTGTTCGAGTTGGCGAGGCGCCCGAACGTCGACGGTCTCGTCCTTCTCTCCGGGTCGGTTGGCAAGCACGCTGGTCTCGGCGCCCTTCGCGATCTCTGCGATCGGCTCCGCCCGCTTCCCATCGCCAGCATCGGCATCGAGATGGAGGGGCTCTCGAGCGTGCGGGTCGACAACGAGATCGGCATGAAGTCGGCGCTCGAGCACGTCATCGAAGTGCACGGCATCCGCCGCATCGCGTTCGTTCGCGGGCCCGAGGCGAACGCCGAGGCCGAGCAGCGGTACCGCATCTACCTCGAGACGCTTCGAGCTCGAGGGATCCCGTTCGCTCCCGAGCTCGTCCTCCCCGGCGACTTCGAGCGTGGCAGCGGTTGCGAGGCGGTCGTCACGCTTCTTGACCGGCGCAGTGTCCCCCTCGACGGGTTGGGGGCCATCGTCGCGTCGAACGACTGCATGGCGCTGGGCGTCCTCGACGCGCTCGCCAAGCGGGGCGTTCAGGTACCCGATCAAATCGCGGTCGTTGGATTCGACGACATCGAAGAAGCGCGATTCGCGCTCCCACCGCTCACGACCGTTCGACAGCCCGCTTACGAGCTCGGGCACGACGCCGTCCGGTTGGTCATCTCCCAGCTCCGCAACGGGTCCCCTCCGGAGCGCATCGTCCGCCACGCGGACGTCGTCGTTCGCCGGTCGTGTCGATGCGTCGGTGTGGCCCCGTTCGCCTCGCGGGCCCCCTCCGCCCCTCCGTTTTCGCTCGGCTTCGACGCCGCCCTCGTGCGCCGACGCGAGATCGTACTCGCCGAGATGTCCCGCGCGGCGCGCGGCGGGATGAGCAGCGCGGGTCCGAACTGGCCCGAGCGGCTTCTCGGCTCGTTCGCCGCGGAGATCCGCGGCGAGAGCCCCGGTGCGTTCGTCCATACGTTCGAGGGAATTCTGCGCGGGCTATCGGCGGCGGGGGGGGATCCGTCGATCGCGAACGAGGTCGTATCCGCGCTGCGGACGAGGATGCTCCGGTGCTTGACGAAGGATCCCGAGCAGCGTGCGCGCGCCGAGGAGCTATTCCACCGTGCTCGCATCCTCACGTTTCACGTCACCGACAGGGTGCAATCCCGCCTCCGGGCTCAGGCCTGGTCGAGCGCCCGCGCGCTCGGCCGGGCGGTGGCCGCCATCGCGTCCGGGCGCACGGTCGGTGAGCTCGATCGCGCCGTGTCGGAAAACCTCGGTCCGCTCCGTATCGCACGCTGCTTCGTCGCGGAGTACACGGCGGGTCCCCACGCGACGACCGACGCCGCTTGCGCGCACGGCTCACCGCCCGCGATGTACGCCCGCGGCCTCATCGACGCGCGCGCCGGGGAGCGGTCGGTCGCCGGCCGAGGCGACTCACGGTTCAACGCAATCTACCCTGCGGCGGACATCTTGCGCCGCACGATTCTCCCGGCCGAGGGCGGGAACGCTTTCGCGGTGCTCCCGATCACGAGCGAATCGCAGGATCTCGGGTTCATGGCGCTCGAGCTCGGAGCCGCCGACGGGTACCTGTACGAGACGCTCGGCGAGGTAATCTCCGTGGCGGTCGGCCGCTTGGCGAAGCCCCGCGGTGACTCTGCGCGGGGGTCGGACCAGGGCGGGCACGTCTCCACCGGCGGGTGAAACGGCCTGGAAACGTCGCTCGTAGTACCTCTGCGACGAAGAGGGCTCGCTTTGAGCGGACGGGCCGGCGGGGGTAAATGGGGCGGGTGGAAGCAAGACACGTCGCAGTGAGGGGCACCGGTCACGTGGACGAGCCGCTGCGCGGCGCCCGTGTCGCCCTGCTCGAAGCGCGCATGGAGAGCGAGCTCGCCTCGCTGGTGCGGAGGCACGGGGGAGAGCCGATTTGTGTGCCCGCCATGCGCGAGGTCGAGCGCGACTGCGCAGACGAACTGTCGCGGGCTCAGCGGGCGCTGGCGCGCGACGGCGCGGTGATCGTTCTAACGACGGGCGTGGGTCTCGAGCGCGTGCTGCGCATGGGGGACATGACCGGGATCGGCTCCGCGATACGCGTGGACGTCGGGCGCGCCCTGACGGTGTGCCGAGGGCCGAAGCCTATCGCCGTGCTCAAGCGGGAGGGGCTCCCGGTTCACGTCCGGGCCGAGGCTCCTCACACCACCAAGGAGCTTCTGGCCGCGCTCGACTCCGTCCCCATGGCCGAGCGCGATGTCGTCTTCGTCCACGATGGGGGAGGCAACCGCGAGGTCGTCCTGGCGCTCGTACGACGTGGAGCCCGTGTGGCCGAAGTGCAGCCGTACGCATGGGCTCTGCCGGAGGATCTCGGGCCGCTTCGGGCGCTGGTGGACACGATCGTCAAGGCCGAAGTGGATGCTATCGCCTTTACGACTCAGGCTCAGGCGCGTCACCTGTTCGCAGTCGCCGACTCGATGGGAGCGCGCGAGACAATGACTCGCTCGATGCGGGAGCGCGTTGTCGTCGCCGCCGTCGGTCCGACGTGCGCGCGAGCGTTGTCCCAGCTTGGGGCGCCGGCCCACGTCGTGCCGGACCAACCGAAGATGGGAGCGATGATCGTGGCGCTCGCGGCGAAATTCGCGGGCTGACCGAGCCAGGATGCGATCAATCGCAGCGAGTAGGATCCGGGAACTTGCACGTCCCATCGACGCACCTCGCGGGCGCGGCACAAAAGGGTCCAGAGGTCGGATCGCAGTCCGCACCGTCGGCGGCGTTGGGTATACACGCGGACTTCTGGGTCAAAGGATTGGTCACGCAGCCGCCTCCCCTGCATGTCGTGCCGCCGCCGCACGGCAGGCCGGCGCTGGCGAGCGTATAGGGCGAACAGCGTTTCAGCTCGGGATCGCAGTAAAGGCCGTGGTCACGGTCGCATGTCTCCGCGCGTGGGTTGCAGGGGGCTCCGGAGGCACCCAGCGGGACGCACGCGTAGTCGAGGCAAACCATGGTCGCGGGGCACTGTCGGGTCATTCCGTCGCAGGCGGCGCCGGCTGAGACCGGGGCCATGCACGTGAAGTAGCAGACGAGCCCATGCTCGCAGTCTCGGTCGCTGTAGCAGCCCGCGCCGACCGAACCCAGAACGGCGCACGTGCCGCACGTCGCATCGCTGGCCATCCGGCAATAGCCATTCGGGCCTGCGCACTGCGAGTCGTCCCCGCAATTGGCACCGACTCGAAGAGAGCCAGGGACGGAGCATGCGGACGGTGGCTTGCCAACGACGACCTCTTCACAGGGCGTCGCGTCGTATGCCTGCGCGCAGATCTCCACTCGGTCCGGAGTCTGTCCCGTTCCGTTCGCCCGCAACGTGGACCAACACTGGACCTTACTCCGTTCGACACATTGGGCAACGTCGCCATACCCGATCTCGACCGAGAGCGGGGCGCAAGCGTCGAGGCGATTGCAGTAGTGAGTCGCCCAGTCGGCGCACGCCGCCTGGTCGGCCGCGGCTCGGGTGCTCGCACCCGAGCACGGGCTTCGACCCGAGCATGCTGCCAGGCCGATGACCAACCAAACCCAACGCGGCGTCCGTCCGCGCCAAAGATTGCGACCCGTTTGTTCCACTTCTCCCTGTTTGGTCCGATTCAACCCGCGAGGGTGGCCGAGCTCGTGGTCGTCGACGCCATGAGAGGCGCGCGTCCCCGCAAGGTGCCGAGAATGGCATAACCGACGGCGACCCACGCGAGCTCTTTCGCGCGCTTGAGAACGACGAACGCGGCGGCGCTCGCGGAGTCGGCTCCGACCACGGGCAAGACGGTCGCATAGCCGAAGTCGACGACGCCCAGTCCCGAGGGAGCGACGACCGCGAGCGACCGCACCAGCGAAAGTCCCGCTTCTACCGCAACGACGGCGGCGAACGGCACGTCGGCCCCTACCAACCTCAAAAGAAGCGCCGACTCGAGTGCCTCGACGCACCAGGACCCGAGAAACACGACGGTCGCGGCGCCGGTCGCCAATCGTGCGGCGCGCAGCCGTGCCACTTGCGCGTCGGTCGTAACCGCTTCATGTCGGCGTGCGTCGGCCCAGCGTCGCACCCGCCGCGACGGAAGGCTGGCCAGCACGCGGTGGAGCCGAGTGAACGTGGACCGTCCGAGCAGCCCGGCTCCTAGGGCACACGACGCGCCGAGAGGAATGAGCGCCGACGCGAGCACGATCCAGGGCAGGGACCCGCCACCGAGCAACCGGTGCGACGACTCGGCCAGGGCCGCAAAGCCAACGATGGCGCCCACGGCGATGTAAATGGCGTGCGCGCGCATGACCAGCCACTTGCGAGCAATGGAAGCGACGACGCCGTCGCGCAGCGGTACCTCGCGAGCCTCGAGGAGCACGGCCGTCGCCGTGTCCGAAGCCACGAACCCCGCCGGAACGCTCGAATGCAGCGCCTCGCTCGCGATGCGCACCGGCAGCATCTGCGCCAGCGTGGTGGCGCTTCCCAAGGCCCGCAGGAGGAGAACGCTCCCGAAGGCATCGACGGTCATCCCGAGGGCGAACGGTGCAATGGCGAGCGCAGTGAGGGGCCCTCCGGAGGCGAGGGCGTTCCAAGTCGCGGCTGCACCAGTGTGGGCGAACAAGCGGGCAAAGAGGTACGCCGCGAGGCCACACCCCAACGCCGTCACAATCAGCCTCGATCGCTTGCCCATAACTCCGCTGTCTCGACGCGGCCGCGCCGGCCCCCCGGCGGTCTCACGCGGCATCTTATGCCTCTCACGCGTTACGAAGCCTTTCGTGTCGGCGTGACGCACTCGCGTCGTGTACATGAAGATTTCGCTAACTCAAGCGCACCGAAGAGCGCTCCGGTTCAGCTCGAAAGCAACAAACGTGTGTCGAAAAAGGGAATCTTCGGCAAATGGCGGGATTGGGGCATGGCCAAGAGGGGGCGGCGTTGGAAGAGTACACGCCATGGTTTCCAACCGAACGCGAAGGCGGAGAAACGACAAGGGCGTAGTTGTGACCCGAACCTCAGGCGTGTTCGATGCGTCGGCCCGCGTGGCGCGGCGAGGGTCCACCCGCGCGGAGGCTCCCGTCGCGGATGCAGACTCGCCTGACGGAGGCTCGGTTCGCGGACGATTGCGCGGCTGAGCGCGGACGCGACGAAGCCGTCAGACAAACGCGAGCCGTTGGGGCAGAGCTTTCGCCTGAACGTGACTGAAATGTCACCCGGGCTCCCCGCCCGTGATTCCCGTGCTCGCTACCGTGCGCGCAATGGCACGCGTGATCCTCATCGAGGATGAACCGGATCTGCGCGAGATTCTCCAATACAATCTCACGCAGGCTGGGCACCGCGTGCAGGCCGCCGGGACCGCCGAGGCAGGTTTGCGCCTCGCGCGCGAGACGCTGCCAGACATCGTGCTCTTGGATTTGATGCTTCCCGACCGACCAGGGACCGCCGTGTGCACGGCGCTCAAGCGAGAGCCGCGAACCCAGGACATCCCGATCATCATGGTCACTGCCAAGGGTGAGGAGGTCGACCGGATCGTCGGCTTGGAGCTCGGTGCAGACGATTATCTCGTCAAACCGTTCAGCGTGCGCGAACTCGTGCTCCGCATGAACGCCGTTCTGCGCCGCGGAGAGACGAAGGAACCGCCGCTCATCGAAGTGGCCGAGCTTCGGATCGACCGCGATGCGCACCGCGTTCACGTGGACAGCGCGGAGATCGCGATGACGCCGCTCGAGTTCAAGCTCCTCTTGACGCTGGTCATGCGCAGGGAGCGGGTGCAAACGCGGTCCACGCTGCTCGGGGACGTCTGGGAGCTCGATCCCGGCGTCTCGTCTCGGACCGTGGATACGCACGTCAAGCGGCTCCGCGACAAGCTAGGCAGTGCGGGTCGTTTCATTCAAACGGTTCGCGGCGTCGGGTACCGATTTTCGGAGAAGCCCGAAGGCGAGTTCTGACGTCGTAAGCCGTCCGGCTAGGAGATCTCGTCCCAACCCGCGTCGAGGGCGGCCATTTCGTCGGATGATTCCAAAGCGCCCGGCGTGAGCGGGGGGTGTTGCCGTGGGCGCTCGGCCGCCTTCGTCTCGGTCAGCGGCGGCGACGCCTCCGGAGCGGGAGGTGCCGCAGAGTTAGGGATCTTTTGGGGGCGCTGGGTTCGCGACCTACGGACCATGCGGGGATTCCTCTCCAGGGGCTTTTCTTACTCTACGACTGATCAGCCGTGGGACTGCTTATACAAACTTCTGACGGGCCGCCGCGATCAGAATGCCGGCCGCGACGGCGACGTTGAGCGACTCGATGGCGCCGCTTCCGCGGATCGCGACGAACCCGTCGCAGACGGCTCGAACTCGGTCACCGAGCCCTTCGCGCTCGTTTCCCACCACGAGCAGCATAGGCTTTCCGGATTCGAGACCTTCGATTGTGCTCGCCCGGGCATCGGCTCCGATGACGCGGACGCCGCGGGCCCGAAGACGCGACAGCGTGTCGGCCAGATCGGTGGTGCGCGCGAGCTTCAAGTGCTCCGCCCCGCCTTCGGCCACGCGTACTGCGGTCGGAGGCAAGCCGGGGTGAGGGGCCGGAGCTCCGAGCAGCAAGGCGTCGAGACCGAAGAACGCGGCCGTGCGAATCATTGCGCCGACATTGTACGGGTTTCGCACCCGGTCGAGCGCCAGCCCCGCGCCGTTCGCGCGGGTAAGCGCGTCCCCCAGGTCGCTGGTCGAAAGCCATCGCCGCGGACGAGCGACGAGGCAAAGTCCCTCGTGGTGGTTCGACTCGGCGAAATCGTCGAGGTCCGCGTCGCGCATCTCGGCGCAGGGGACCCCGTGGGAAGCCGCCCACCGGGCCAATTCGTGAAGCTCGCGGATGGCGGTGCCGGCGTGCTCCAACGCTTGGGCGCGGCCGAAGGCAATCCGGACGATGTCGTCGCGCCGTCGCGCGAAAACGGCGAGGCCCGCGCGAAGCCCCGGGATGATTTCCATGGGATCACGCCGCTCGAGCGGCCGCTCTGGCGCGCGTTTTGCGGCCCGATGCCTCACCGGTCTAACCACCTGCGCTCGTGTACTTGCCGATTGCTACCTTCCACACCGCGCGCGATACCCCCAGCGCGAGCAATGCGCCACCGATCGTCGCCACGAGTGTTCCGGGCCGGAGCGTTCCGAGCAGCGCCTGAGCGGGGTAGGTCGTCATCAGCGCAAGCGGTACGACGAACGTGAGAAGAAGCCTTACCACACCGCGGAAGACGCTGACGGGCCAGCGCGCCGCATCGAAGATCGCGCTGAAGAGGTGAGTCAGGTTGTCGATGCGCACGACGAAAAACGCGGCGCTCACGGTCAGAAGCCACAGCGAATAGAGTACGGCGATTGCAGCGACCAGCGTCACGGCCGCGAGGCACATCGCGCCCGCGGTCGGACCGCGTCCGAGTCTGCGAAAGCCCCACGCGAAAATTCCAATCGCGGCCAGGAGGTTCATGGCGCGCCACGGCTGGAATCGGGCCGTCGAAACGAGGAACTGCGCGTCGGCGGGTTTGATGAGGACAAAGTCGAGCGTTCCTTTGCGAATGTGATCGACGACGGTCACGAGACTCGGATTGATGGCCCCCTCGAGCACTCCTTCGAGCAGCGTGAACCATCCCATGACCATCAGGGCCTCCCCGAAATTCCAGCCTCCCACTCGGTCGCGGAGGCGGAACACGACCGAAAGCGGAACGATTGCCGTCGCCATCCAAAACGTGCCGACGGCGCCGTCCAGGAGGAAATCGGCTCGGTACTGCATGGCAATGAGAAGCGACGCCCGAAATTGAACGGCCAAGAGTCGCAAGTACCGCACTCCCGTCAGCCCCCGTACGAGGCGAATTGGCGCAGACCGCGGCGCCAAGTAATGGCTGTCGCCCCGAGTGCGATCGACACCCACGCCCATTGTCGCAAAACGAGCGCCAGCGCCGTATCGCGGTCGTGCGCACCGGTCATCAACTCGACGGGAAGACCAATTTGGTATCGGAACGGCAACCAATCGACGATCGCACCCAGCCTTTGCGGGAAAAGGTCGACCGGGATGAGGTAGCCGCTCAAGACGAAGAAGAATACGCCCCACGCATCCATGAGCTTCGTGCTGCTTTCGACGAAGAATGCCGCGCAGCCGATCGTGAAGTTCACGAGCAGCGTGATTAGCCAGGCGCCGGCGACCGATACGCCCCAGAGAATCCAGAGCACCGGGTCGTGCGTGACGAACCCCGCGCCGACGACGAAGAGCGCGACGACGGCCATCGGCAACGACACGAGCAGCCGCATCGGAAGCGAAGCGAGGCCCTCGGAGGCATAGATCCAGAGTGGGTGGACGGGCCGAAGGAGTCGCATGGCGAGCGTGCCGCTTCGCACTTCGAAGTTGATCTCCCAAAATGCCCAGGAGCCGGTGATCTGACGGATGATGAACGTCGCCAGAAAATACGCCGTGAATTGTGACTGCCCGTAGCGTCCGATGGGAGCTCCCTCGGCGACGCTCGTCCACAGTGCGAGCATGACCAGCGGCATGGTCGTCGCCAGCACCCAGACCAGCATCTCCGCGCGGTAGGCCACCGCTTCGACGAGCCCGACACGAAGCAGCGCCGGAAATGCGCGAACCGTGGCGCGCAGGCTCACGGGGACTGCTTTCCCTCTCCCCACGGGGTAGCGAGCGGATCTCCGGCTCGCTCCCGGGCGGTGCGGCTCCTCGCGAAGAGCTCGCTCATGACCTCTTCGAGCGGGGGAGTTTCAACCGTCAAATCGCTCACGGGGAGCTCGGCGAGGGCGCGGGTGACGACTCGGTTGACGGCATCCTTGTGGACGTCGAGCACGGTCTGGCCCGCGTCGTGGCGGACGACGTGCCCGAGCTTGGACACGTCGCTCTCGTCGACCGGTCGGGCGAATCGAAGAACGATCCGCTTGTCGGGTCGGATGCGCGCGACGAGCTCGTCGAGTGCCCCGTCGTACACGAGCTTTCCCTTGTCGATGACGATCACCCGTGGACAGAGCTGCGCGACGTCTTCCATGTAGTGGCTCGTGAGGATGAGGGTCGCGGCGTATCGCTCGTTGTACCGCTTCACGAAGTCGCGCACGGTGGCCTGCATCGAGACGTCGAGTCCTATGGTCGGCTCGTCGAGGAAGAGCACCGTGGGCCTATGGACCAAGGCGGCGGCGAGCTCGCATTTCATCCTCTCGCCGAGCGAGAGCGTGCGCGCGGGTTTCCTCACGAGGTCCCCGAGCTCGAGGAGCTCCGAAAGCTCGCGCATCGTCGCCTCGAACTCCTGGCGCGGGACTCCATAAACCGCACGATTGAGCTCGAAGGTCTCGCTCGGCGGTAGGTCCCAGATGAGCTGCTGCTTCTGGCCGAGAACGAGCATGATCTTTTTCAAGAAATCGTCCTGGCGGCGTTGCGGTGCGTGACCGTCGACGGTCACTTCCCCGCTCGTGGGGTTAAGGAGCCCGGCCAGCACTTTGAGCGTCGTCGTCTTTCCGGCTCCGTTGGGTCCGAGGAACCCGACGCGCTCGCCTCGATCGATGTCGAAGTCGATTCCGTCGACGGCGGCCACGTTCTTGTACTTGCGCCGAAAAATCGAGCGGAGTGCCGCTGCGATGCCCGGCGGCCGCTCGTGCACGCGATAATGCTTGCGCAATTCCCGGACACGGATCATCGCGGGCGCAACTCTAGCGGCCACGTTCGCCGAGGCGACGAGCGACGGTTGGGTCGCGGCTCACTCGTTTTGCGCGTCGTCGTAGCCCGGTTCCTGGCGAAGTGACGCGAGACGATCCGCTCGCATGGGCTCGCCCGGCAGAAAGCAAACTCCCGAGAGCACCTGACGTACGGTCTCGAGCAGCGTCTCGGGCAAGCACGGTTTGGCCAGGAAGCCGTCGCACCCGGCATCGCGGGCGCTTTTCCAATGTCCTTCCAGGACGTGGCCGCTGAGAACGACGACGGGGATGTGCTGCGTCCGGGGATCCCGCTTCAGCCGTCGGGTGGCCTCCCATCCGTCGAGGAGCGGAAGGGACAAATCCATGACCACGACATCCGGCGGGAACGATGTCGCCTTGTCGATCGCCTCGAGGCCATCGGAGGCTTCGACGACGTCATAGCCGGAGAACTTGAGGAACTCGGCGTACATCGTTCGGTTGTCTTCAAAGTCGTCGACGATGAGTACGGTGCCCTCGTCGCTCATCTGTGGCCTCGTTTCACACCGGCGCCCGCCCTTGCGAGCTGAACGGGTTTTACCACCTTTCCCCCGGTGGAAGCGAGCCCCATTGCCGTGGACTACGGGCCCACGAGGGTCGTGATTGACGGTGAGCTAGCGGACATTAAACTGTCCCCGCACAGCGCGACCGGAAGCTGTGGCACTCGCCGTGCAGCGTCTGCAGCGATGCCCGCCGTTCCCGACGCGAGCGATTCCCAGTCGCTCCAGCTCAAGCTCCGCCTAGCCGCCGAGCCCGACACGGGCGGTTTCGCGGTGACCATTGAATTTTTCGAGATCGACGTTTCGGTGGAGGTGCTCGATATCGACCTTCGGCGAGCGATCCGCACCGCTGCCGGCAGATGCGCGCAGAGACTCTGCGATCACGGGTACGCCGTGACCCCGGCGGACGTCATTCGCGCCTTCGAAGATGCGCTGGAGAGCTCCGAGTTCGGCATACGCCCGCCTCCGGCTCTGAATTGATCCGGCACCGAACAATTGACGCGCAGCGACGCGATTGCTGCCGGCGATGGGCGCATCTCGACGGCAGTGCATGCATTCACTAGAGATCGAGCTGTATACCGATCTCGATTACTTGCCGTGGGGGAATCTTGAAGTGCCGGTCGGCCGTGACCGCGTTCCGCTGAAGGTAGCTGAACAACCCCTCGGCAAATTGCCCCATTCCCCCCTCTTTCCCAGCCTGTACGGACTCACGCCCGAGGTAATAGGTCGTATCTTTCAGGTCGATCGTGAGCCCCAGAAGGGACGTCGCGTCGACGAGGACTGCCGGAACGTCGGGCTGTTGCATGAATCCGTAGCGCGCGACGACCTGGTGCACCCCGTCCCCGATGGACTTCACGTGGAGCCTTCGATCGGCGGGGACCTCTGGCACGGTCTCCGTCAACACCGTCAGGAGAAGCACGTTCTCGTGCAGGGACTTCTGACGCTCGACGACGTGCACGAGAATCGGCGGCACGTGCGTGGTGCTCGACGACATGAAGACGGCCATGCCCGGGACGCGCGCGGCAAGTCGCGCCAAGAGTCGCGGCAGCCCTTCTTCGATCGACGCGCTGCGCCGGAGGTATTGCTCGACGATGAGCGTCCGGCCTTTGCTCCAGATGAGCATCGCGGCGATGAAGCCAACTCCGATGAGGACGGGCACCCAACCGCCGTCGAGGATCTTCACTGTGTTGGCGGCAAAAAAGGGCAGGTCGAACGACAAGAAGAGGAGGAGGATGCCGACTGAGGCGGGGCGTGACCAGCCCCACGTGTGACGCATAACGACGTAATAGACGACGGACGTGAGGGCCATCGTTCCCGTGACGGCAATGCCGTACGCAGACGCGAGGCGTTCGGACTTGCCGAAGCCCACGACCAGAAGAAGACAGCCGGCGGCGAGGATCCAGTTTATCTGGGGGATGTAAATCTGGCCTTCAGTGTGCGCCGCGGTGTGGCGGATGGTGACGCGGGGGAAGTAACCGAGCTGCATCGCCTGCCGCGTCAAGGAAAAGGCGCCGGAGATGAGCGCTTGCGATGCGATGACCGTGGCCGCGCTCGAGAGCCCGACGAGCGCCAGCGTGGCGGGCCCGGCGGGAACCATCGAAAAGAAGGGGTTCTCGACCGCCGCCGGGTTGCGGAGCACAAGCGCTCCTTGGCCGAAGTAGCAGAGCACCAATGCCGGCATCGCCACCGCGAGCCAGGCGAGTCGGATCGGACGGGCGCCGAAATGACCCATGTCGGCGTATAGGGCTTCGCCCCCCGTCACGGCCAGCACGACCGACCCGAGCACGAGAAACCCGGGCATCCCGTGATTGGCGAAGTACGCCACCGCGTGGTGCGGGGAGAGCGCCGCGAGAATCTGCGGGTTTTGGAACACCTGGTAGGCGCCGAGCGACCCGATCGTCGAAAACCAAACGAGCATGATCGGACCGAAGAGCGCCCCGACCGCTCCCGTGCCGCGCTTCTGGGCGACGAAGAGCAACAAGAGGATGAGGCACGTCAAAGGAACGATGGCCGATTGCATCGACGGCCGTGCCACGGCCAGCCCTTCGATGGCGCTCAGCACGGAGATGGCTGGGGTGATCGCCCCGTCGCCGTAGAGCAGGGCCGCGCCGACGACCACGGCCAGGGCGACCCAGGAGATACGTTTCGTGTTCTTCATGCGCATCCGCTCGGGGACCACCGCGAGGAGAGCGAAAATGCCACCTTCTCCGTGGCTGTCGGCTCGCATGATGAAGGTGAGGTACTTGACCGTGACGACCATGGTCAGGGACCAGAAAATCAGCGACAGGAGCCCGTAGACATCGTTCACGCCGGCGTGCGCGGTGCCCCCTTGGTGGAGGCACTCGCGAAGCGTGTAGAGGGGGCTCGTTCCAATATCGCCGAAGACCACGCCGAGCGCGCCGACGGTCAGGGCTGAAAGGGACGCCGTCGTGTGAGAGCTCACGACTGACCCTGGTCGCGAGGGGAGGTTCGACGGGATCGCATTCTCCATGAGCTTGCTGATAGCGGATCGTCGGCCGGAATGGATCGGGACCGTCACACGCGGCTCGCGTTCGCCCTCAATCGTCTCAGCGATGAAACTCGGCCTTGGCCTCAGGAACGTACGAATTTTGTCACTCAGTTGTCGTCAAGCTCTACCATCGTGGCCCCGCAAAAGAGGTGGCCATCGTGATCAAAACACTCACTCTGACTGTCAGCTCGCTGTTGCTGTGCACCCCCGGCCTGGCGTTCGCACAGGGTGCGCCGGCGCCTCTGCCCGCGGCGTCCCCGGTCGGGACGGACCCTGCGGCGCCGCCTGCCGCGACGGCGCCCGCGTCGTCTCCCCCTCCCCCAACCTGGCAATCTCCTCCGAGCGCTCCGCCTTCGATGTACGCACCGGAACCGCCGCCTGCGCCAGGGTCGAGGCCCGCGTACGCGTCGCCCATCGAGCTGACGACCCTTCGACTGCTGCGCGACAAGGGCGTCATCTCGCAAGCAGAGTACGACAGCGCGCTCCACGACCTCTCGGAGAGCGTGGGTTCGAGCGCGGTCGGGCAACAGACGACCGTGGTGATGGGGAAGTGGGCAACGACGCTCTACGGTTTCGTCGAGGCCGACGCCATCTCCGACTCGACCCAGAGCTTCACGGATCTGGCGGGCGGGGGCCTGGTCGCCCGGGCCGGCTCGCTGGCCGGCGAGAACTACCGCTTCATGATGGGCATCCGAAACTCCCGCCTTGGACTTCGGATGAAGGCGCCGGAAGTGTCGGGAGTTCGCACGAGCGCTCAGTTCGAGTTCGACTTCCTCGGTGAGCCCAGCGTCGTAGGTGCTACGACGACCGCGTACTCGATCAGCGGCATCGGCGAAAACGCGTATTGGGCGAACCCGCTCCTTCGCGTCCGTCACCTGAACCTCAAGGTCGAGACTCCGGTCGTCGACTTTCTCTTCGGCCAGTACTGGCAGCTCTTCGGCTGGCAGTCGAGTTACCAGCCGAACACCGTCGAGCTTCAGGGCGTGCCCGGCGAGCTCTACGCGCGCTCGGCTCAGTTCCGCATCTCGAAGACCGTGAAGGCGGACCCGATCACCTTCGAGATCGCGGTCGCCGCCTCTCGCCCCGTGCAGCGCGATTCGGGCATTCCGGACGGGCAGGGGGGCATTCGTCTGGCCGTCGACTCGTGGACCGGTGTGCAGACCGTGGGCGCCACGGGCACGCAAATCTCTCCGCTATCGATTGCGGCGACGGGCCTCGTGCGGCGCGTCGAAGTGAACGCCTTCCAGGCGGTTCCTAAGACGACCAAGGAGCTCACGTTGAGCGCGTTCGCAGTGGACGCCTTCCTCCCGGTCCTGCCCGGAACGAAAGACCAGAAGGGGAACTCGCTGTCCTTCAACGGCGAGTTCGCTTCGGGCTACGGCTTCAATGACATGTACACGGGCCTCAACGGAGGAATCGCCATCCCGGCCTATCCGGCCCCTCCCGCCGGCGGCACGCAGGCGATTCCGAACATCGACAACGGCACGGTCACCTTCGATTCCGGAGGCGGGATCCACGGTATTCAGTACACGACGTGGCTCTTCGGCGGCCAGTACTACTTCCCCGGCGTCGACGGGAAGATCTTTCTCAGCGGGAACTACTCGCACGTGGAGTCCGCCAACACCCACTATTACGGGACGGCGAGCAAGACGCTGGCGGCGGAAGATTGGTTCGACGTGAATCTCTTCGCCGATCCGGTGCCTTCGATGCGAATCGGTCTCGAATATGCCAACTTCAATACGATGACAGTCGACGGAATTCACTCGATCAATCACCGCATCCAGCTCTCTGGATT
>JBAULD010000140.1:0-1963 GCA_049578005.1 Polyangiaceae bacterium | reverse complement strand
GCCGATGGCCGTGCGATTTGACCCTCCTTGATCGGGGAGCGGCCGGGCGCCCCGGCCCGATCCGACTCCGGCTTGACCGCGCCGAGGGTCACCCATCGACCGCGTTCGGACCAGCACCACGAGCTGCGTCTGGGCGGTGCGCTTCGAAAACGGAACGACGCCGAGCGTGCCGATCGGCGCCTGCCCGGTCACGTCGCTGATCTCCTCGGTCACCTCCAGGCGTACTTCGTCGGAGTCGTTGAGGTGCGGCACGATCTTGACTTTGGTGCCGATGTCCTGCCGCGGCGCCGTCGCGCCGAAGCCGCCGAAGCCTCCGAGTGCGCCGAGGGCTCCGCCGGCGGCGCCCGCCGCGCCGGGGAGCGCGCCGATTCCGCCGAAGTTCGTTTGCAGCGGGATGTTCTGTCCGACGTTGATTTCGGCGGGTATGTTGTCGGTCGCGAGGATGTGCGGCGTCGACAGGATGTCCGCATCGTTCGTGCTGGCCAGGGCGTTGATCAGCACTCCGAACGCGGGGATCGAGATGCCCGTCCCGAGGAGGTTTTCCGTCCCCGCGATGCCGGGACCGCGGATACCCAATGCGAACGCATTGAGCGAAGTGTCGGTCGGGCTCGGGAGCAGAATTGTCTTGAATGGATTCAAGCCACCGAAAAGAGTCGTCGGTCCGGTGCTGACCGCGTTGTTCAGAATATCGCCGGCGTGAAATGCGACGCCCGCCTGGTTCTCGCGGTCGATCGTCAAGTCCATGATGACCGCCTCGATGAACACTTGGCGCCGCGGCTGGTCCAGCTTGTCGATTACAGTGCGAAGGTTCGCGAAGTCGCGCAGGCTCGACGTCACGACGATCGAGTTGGTCGACTTGTCGGCGCTCACCTTGACCCCCGACTCGAAGATCGCGAGTGGCGTGCTTCCCGGCTTCCCCGGGGCGCCGCCGCCCGTGCCGGCGGCCACGGCCCCGGTCACGATCTCGGTGAGAGTCTTCGCGAGCTCCACCGCGTCCGCGTGCTGCAGCGCGAGCACGTGAATCTCTCCCTCGCCGGTGCGCAGAGGCACGTCGAGACGCCGGATGAACTCGAGAATCCGAAGGTAGGCTCGCTCGGTCGAGATGATGACGAGCGAATTGCTCCGGTCGTCCGAGAGGATCTTGGCGATGTGGAGGTCGCTCCCCCCTGCAGTCGCCGCCAGCTTGGGGTCCTTCGGGGCTCCTGCTTTGAGATCGAACACATCATCCAAGCGCGCCTGAATGTCCGAAGCCATGCCGTAGTGGATCGGCTCGATCCAGATCTGATCGCCCACGCCGCCGACGTCGACATCCTCGAGGATGTGCATCATGCGCTGGATGTTGGTTCCGGTGTCCGTGATGATGAGCAGGTTTCCCGGTCCGTACACGGTGATGTCACCGTCCTTGGACTTGAAGTGCCCGAGGACGTTGGCCACCTCGTCGGCGCTCACGTGACGCAGGCGATGGATGCGCGTGATGTAGCGATCCTCGTTCGTTCCCGTTTGACCGGCGACATACACCGGCGCGCCCATCTTGGCGTCCGGCGACTCGACGATCTTGTAGAACCGTCCGTGGGGCACGACGGTCAGGCCGTTGGCTTCCAGAATGGAGAGAAACGCCTGATAGGCCTCGGCGACGGTCACCTTCTGCGGCGAAAAGACGGTGGCCTTGATGTTGCGCACTTTGCCGCCGAAGATGAATCGCTTGCCCGTGAGCTCGCCGATGACCCGCACGAGCTCGGCCAGGTCGGCATCCTCGAGCGAAAATGAGACGCGCTCTTCGCCGGCGCGCGGGGCATACTCGATCCCGCTCTCGAATTGCGAGAGCCCTTGGGTGTCGGCGGTCTGTTTGCCGTTCGGACCGACCACCGGTTTCGTGGCATCCACCCCCGTCTGCGCGGGCGCCGCCTGCGTGACCGTGGGCTGCGCCACCGGCATCATCGGCCGAACGCGCGGCCCTTGGGGC
>JBAULD010000139.1:0-2041 GCA_049578005.1 Polyangiaceae bacterium | reverse complement strand
GAGGTCCCCCAGCAGGAGGTGATCACGTCCGACAACGTCACCGTCAAGGTCAACGCGGTCATCTTCTTCCAAGTCGCGGATGCGCAGGCAGCCGTCGTTCGTGTCGCAAACTTCATGGAGGCCACTTCGCAGATTGCCCAGACCACGCTTCGAGCCGTGCTCGGGCAATGCAGTCTCGACGATCTGCTCGGCGGGCGCGAGAAGATCAACGGCAAGCTGCAGGCGATCATCGATCGCCAGACCGAGCCCTGGGGCATCAAGGTCGGCGCCGTCGAGCTCAAGGACGCCCAGCTTGCCGAGTCCATGGTGCGCGCGCTGGCCAGGCAGGCCGAGGCCGAGCGCGAGAAGCGAGCGAAGATTATCGCCACCGAAGGTGAATTTCAGGCGGCCCAGGTACTGGCGAACGCCGCGGCGATCATTTCCACGCAGCCGGCTGCTCTGGCCCTGCGCTACATGCAAACCCTCCTGGACATGGGCTCGAACCAGAACTCCACAATCGTCTTCCCGATCCCCATCGAGCTGATCAGGCCGTTGCTCGCGGCGCCGGTTCCTCTGAAGGCCGTGCCGGTAGCTGATGGAGTGTCTACAAACGGCGGAAAATCCCCCCAGTTGCGCGACCCGTCGATGTGAGCGATCAGCTGGGCCCGGGAGATCTAGGAAGCCGGCGGGATTCATCGCGGTCGTCACGGAGGCGTCTTTCGGGCAAGCCCGTCGCGTTGCGATCGAAGCATCCGGCGGTCTACGAGCAGCTAAGCGCCTTCTATCGCCAGGACCCCTACTTCGCGTCCAGCTCACGGATTGTAACGAGGTCCTGAGCGGTGACCGCCTCGGCCACACACCACCTTGGCCTTCTGTCCCCTGGCCGCGAGTGTACTCGTAGGTTCATCGCGCGGGGAAACCATCCCCGCGGCGCCCGTAAGTCCGTGCAGTACACGGCGTCCGCGGAGCTGGAAGTCATCAGGGCGCTTGCACGTGACCGAGCGGGACGATGCCCCACTCCTTCATGGTCGTTGCCACGCGAGCGAGCTGGTCCGCGACCTGAACGACGACGTCGCATCGGGTTGGTTCGAACTCTCCTGAGCGGAGGATGCTCTCGAGCGCATCGAGGAGGGCCCGTGCGCATGCCAGTTCGGTCGACACCGTTCGGGGGGGGAGCCCCGTACCGGCGATGGAGGCTTCCGACGGCCTTGTCTTGGAGTCGGATGGTGACTCGTTATCTTCAAACATGGGTTCGAACCCTTACGGCCGGGCGGCACGACGTGCGCTTGGAGGAGACGGATCGACGAACCGCTCGCCGCCGTGATTCTCCACCGACGCGCTCAGCATCCGACGTGCCAGCTGTTCGCTCTCGCGCTTTCTTGGGCCGGTTCGGAGTCCCGGTCTGAGAACTACTTTTCAAACTCGGGATATTTAGCGACTTGCGCATTCCTCGGCCGCAGGAAGCCACGCCCACAGGCCGTGACTTCCTGGCCAAGCAGGCCGAAAGCCCGGCGGGCGCTTGCGATTCGACCGTCGCAAGGCCGCCCGTCCCGCGTCACCAAGAGCCTGTCCCCGACACATGCAAAACGCCCCACCGGCGTCCTTTCCCCGGTGGCTTGGCCCGTCAGTCGTCCGAGCCCATGATCACCTCCTTGCCGTTCGATTGGGGAACTCATCGTGCTCGCTCCCCACGTCGCTTCATGGCAAGGTGCGTCTGGGACGATCGTACGCAGGACTACCGCGCCAGCGCTCACCAGGGTGACGCTTCTCTCAGGGCAATGCACGCTCAGGGTGACGCTGAGGCCGAGCACCGACGAACAGAAGCGTCGACGAGACGTGAAACGGCGCTTCGTCCTATTGGTGCTGGCCGATGGTGCCCAACGCGCCGAGGCCTCCGCAGGTCGCGTCGACGCCCCAAAGCCAACAAAGCGACTGCCGGCGAGACAACCGAACGCCGCCGAACGTCCCTTCGGGCTCGTCGATTTGAAGGCCCGCGGCCGCTGAGAGCGGCTCTCGGCGGCGCCATCGAGGAACCGCGCTATCGGTCTGCGCCCCCTATGGC
>JBAULD010000138.1:0-23723 GCA_049578005.1 Polyangiaceae bacterium | reverse complement strand
TCCCATGAACATGACTCCTGGCGCACGTAAACTCATGATGCAGAACAATGCTCGTGAGTTGAACTCTCAGACTGGTTGGTCTCAGTCGGGCAACTTGGTGTGTCAAAACGTGGCACCTTTGCCAGGTTCTCCGCCCGGGGGCCGCGTCGTCAAGATGCAGGTCGGCTTTCCCAAGTGCGACGTCTATACGATTCAGTTTGAAGTCTCGCAGCAAGCGCAATTGCCTGGCCAAGTCGGCCAGCTCGTTTTCGCAGACATCACTTGGATCGTGGATGGTACCGCAGTCCGCCGTTCGGTGTCCGTCATCTCGGGGACTACAATCTCTGGAGTCGGGGAAGCCTGCAACGTGAACGTCTACGACGCTTCCCCTCTTGGGAGTGAAGTTGGTGTTCCTGGACAGGTCTACGCCATCACCATCAACGTTTCGCCTGGTCTTCGTGCGGCGCAATCGCAGCAACCGTTCTGGGACATTCCAAATCCGGACGAAACAGATCCGTTCTACGGAACTTGCGCATTCCAAGTAGCTCCCGCGAGCTCTCTCGTCGTTTTCTTTCCTCAGCTCAATACGCTCTTTACCGGCGGCCCTCAAACTGCTCTTCCGACCGCTCTAGGGACTGTCAAACAGATCGGCGCTACGAGCGTTCACGTGACAGTTGGGAGCGTTGGTGGAGCGCCTATTGCCGATCAGGCTGCGCAAGTGGCCATTCAAAATATCGGACGTCTTTACGATCCACGCAACAGTCCTCAGTGGCAGCCACTACCTCCAGGGGCATTTGCGGCGCAGCTTTTCAATAATAGCGTGGCCGATAACTACATCTTTTCGGTGACGCTCGGAATCGACGGGTAACTGCGTTACAGTCTGGTTCGCACCTAATTCATGAATTGAACGAATAAAGGTACCCCTCATGCCACACCAGAGAAGAAGCAAGAGCAAGCACAAGTTCCACGGACCGCTTCGGGCAGAGGATGTTCTTTACGTCAAGTGGAGACGTGCTGCAAAATCTTCAAAACCTGGACTGAGAAGCAGAACAGACAGTCTTCAGTACAAGCTTCAAGACATGAGTCCATACGGACACGCTCTCGTATGGGGCGACAGGTATATGGACGAAGCTCGGTCTACCGCAGTGGAGCGAATGAAAGAGTTCTCGAAGAAGTAATTCACGCACTATTCGCTTTTGGAGTCTCACATGCAAACCGCATCCGTCGTCGCCTCTCCCATCGAAACCTACGTCTTTCGCAAATCCCAATGGGAGTACGTAGACACGCCCGAAGGCCGTACGGTTAAGGGGTTTGCCGGCACATGGACTATGCCCTACGAAGGGGCGCCTCCCTGGCTTCTCGCCCTCATCTCATGTCCAGCGTGTGGGACGAATCTACTTCTCCACAACCGAGTTCACTCGCTCGATAGGCTCGGTAAGCTTCATCCGGTCCTTCGCTGCAACAAATGTTCTTTCGCACGCACTTGTTTCTTGGACAAGTGGAACGACAAGGACCTTTACGCGTGCGCCATCGAAGTGGATGGCGAGCCGCAGATTCACTATATGCACGCGAACAATCAGGCCGAAGCGCGCCTTCACCTTGGCCCTGTCGTGCACAAGGAGTCTTTCAGGATTGTGGCGCTTGGGCGAGCCATCGGATTCGTTGCGAACGACGATCACGGCGAAGATCTCTCAGCGGACACCATGAGCCGAAGTAAGGATGTCAAGCTATGAGTCTTAGCGAACGATCCTTGAAGCATGCAAAGGCTGTCAGTAAAAGGCAACTTTTGGATACGCTCGTTCGCGCTGTCGACAGACAAGCTTCTCAAGATGTCCGTAAGCAAAAACTTCGAAGTGCCAGGATGCCGCGAGAGAAACGAGTTTTGGTCGCCATCAAACGTGGCGAGAATACGTGGGAAAGACTTCATACGTACTTCCCAGAGACGTATTGGACCATGCTTGGCAGTTCTCTCACGGCACTTCAGAGGCAAGAAAAGATTCATCGAGATAACTGGGGAACATTCCGAATCGGTCCGAGGAAAGGAATGTACTAATTTATGAACTGGCTACTCTACATGGCACTCGGGTTTCTCGGTGGACTCGCGGTCGGGTCTTACACGGGAGACCTTCACTGCAAGAATCTCGAACGCCGCCTCCAGGAAGCGAGAAGATAATGGCTAGCAAACGTCATTGGCCAGGGAAAGCTAAACAGAGACTCCGTCGTATGCGAGTCAAGTACTTGAAGAAGTACAATCCCTTTCCAATTTCCGATCAAACACTTTCATACATGACGGACACCGATATCGGCAATCTTGTTGGTGTCCACAAAACTGCTCTTCGCAAATCCAAGAGGAAGTAGGATGCCTCACAAACGGAAATCGCTTTCCCCCAAGGGACAACTCCTCCGGAAGATTCGAGTCGCGAAAGAAACTGCGGCTCGCCTTCGTCTTGCCGGATTCATTCCGAACGCCGTGTTTCATGAGGCGAACGTGGACAGGCTTGTCTCGGAAGCTGAAAAGAAAGGCTGGGGAGATGAAGCTGTGCTCGCAGAAGAGACGGGACTTCTGAGAGCGAATAAGAAATGAGCCTTCTAGGATACGACCTAGACCCGCTCATCGTTGGCGTAGCCGTCTCTTTGGTCTGCGTCATCATTCTCCTTCGATCGGAGTAAGGAAACCCTTCAATGATCTTCCTCGGCTATGACCTAGACCCGCTCATTGTCGGCGTAGGCGTCGCCTGGTTCGGTGTCGTCATATTGCTTGTAGTTCTCTTTCACTATCTTCGATCGAACTAGGGGTTCCTATGGCTACAGCGAAGAAGAGCGCAAAGAGGAAACCGAAGAAGAAGGCTTCGTCAGCTTCCTCCATAAAGCCTCTCATGGACGAAGTGAAGAGTCTCCAGAGTCGCGTGGCCCACGTGGAAGCATTTCTGTCCAAGATTCAGTCATGAAGACGAAAGCGAAGAAGGCGAAAAAGAAACTGCCGACTTTGGCGAAAATGAAACGCCGTATTGCCAACCTTCGCAATCGAATCATTCTGTCCGAGAACTATCTCACGGCCATTTCCACTCCGAAACCAGAAGGGTCGTGTAAGAAGACCTCCAAGTCCGAGCGCGCAGAGAGACTTATCAATCTTGCGGCCGACCCAGGCGCGAGAGAGGAAGAATCGAGAACGTCTGCAACACTCGCTGCAAAGCTCATCAAACGAGAGAATTTGAAGATCTGCGGCTAAGTTCGTGAATTACCACGCTCACACCAAATAGGACATCCACATGGCAGCCAGCAAGAAACACCGTAAGACAAGCAAAAAGCGCAAGACCACCAAACCCAAGTCCAAGCGCAAAGTAACTCTCGCCAAACTCAATACGCGCGTGAGCCATATCGAGAACTTTCTCGCCAAAGCCTCAGCCGTATAGCTTGACAATACCGATTATCTGTGATAGGATAAGCGGTTAGCTCAATTCATGAATTGAAGTAAATAGTAAAGTGTTACTTCTTCTCCAATGTGGAGAATAAAGGATCGACACGTCCGATGCCTATCGGTCTTCTCGAAATCACCATCGGCGCCCTTCTCTTCGGAGCTTGGAAGAAATCCGAAAAGAAAGGCGTTCTCACTCCCGAACGTGAGAAGGTCTACAAGGCCGCGCTCGCGGAGCTTCATGTTCCTTCTGAGCTCCGGAAGCTCGCCGACGTCTTCGAAGCACAAGGCTTGGCCGTCGAAGCCACCATGCTCCGTCGTCGCGCGGACCTCCGAGAGCAGACGCCGGAGCAGAAGCGGGCGCGGAGGGATGCCTTCGACAAGGGTCTGGCAAGTGAAGATGTTGGCGCTGTAGAGCGTCTTGCGGACGCGTTCGAGAGTATCACGGCCACTGGCGCCGCGAAGGCTCTTCGAAAGCATGCCGAGGACGTTCGCATCCTGAAGATGCAAAAGAGAGCGGCTCCTCCTTCGGCCGACGAAGACGTCGAGAAAGACCTTGGGGAGGATACCCAAGTAGAGCACGTCGCGGCCGATGACCCTGGGGAGACAGCTCAGGTCGCAAAAACAGAAGAGCACGAGGCGGAAGTGGTCAACGGAACGGCCAAGCCCCCAGTGCATCGTCTCCGAAGACAATCGCGCACAGCGAGCGCGGAGTAAAGAACTCTTGGCCAGCAAAGAACAATGTGTGGCGATAGGTCTTCGGATTGGAGATGTCCTAGCCGAAGAAAATGTGACCGTGACTGAAGGGATCACGATAACACTATCCATTGCCACGTTCGGAGCCGTCGAAAGCGAAATGTCCGAGAGTGATTTCTTGGATATTTGCAAGACTAGTTTCAGGAGCGCGGTCAAATCGGTAGAAAGAATGGTTAGAGCAAGAGAGTTTGAGAAGAGAGAGAACTGAACGGTCTAAATTCGTGAATTGGGAATCCCACTTCAAGCGAATTTCCTATCGCGCCAAGTACCCCGCATCGTTTGGGGCAGACTTCGGCGGAGACCCAAACACGCTTGCAGTTCAACATGCGCTCAATGGCCACGGCGCGAACCCTCGCTTGAAGGAGGACGGCATTTGGGGACCCGCTACGCGCGCCGCGCTCATCGTTTTTCAGCGTCAGGCTGGCATCCCACAGTCGGCTGTCATTGACGGCGCGACGCTCGCAAAGCTCGGGATTACAGGGTCTTCTCCTCCTCCTTCTGCTGCCAGTTTGCCAGCGTTTCCAGGACTCCTTCGTCTGCCAGTATCAGACCAACAAGCGCTCGTTCGCGCGGCGCAAGCTATCGGCATTGACCCTTCATGGCTCGCGAGCGTCATCAACTTCGAGACCGGAGGAACATTCTCTCCGACTGTGGAGAATGCGGCTGGGAGCGGCGCTGTAGGTCTCATTCAGTTCATGCCGTCTACGGCGCGTGCGCTACTCGGCACTTCCACAGAGAGTGACGCCGTAAGTAAGCTAAAGGGTATGACATTCAGTCAGCAGCTAGAACTCGTCAAGCAGTACTTCGCGCCGTACATTGGCAAACTTCATTCGCTCGAAGATACGTACCTTGCAGTCTTCTATCCGGCCTTTATCGGCAAGCCTGACAGCGCGATTCTCGGGCACGCGCCGAGCGCTATCTATACGCAGAATGCAGGCTTTGACGTGTCTGGAAAAGGGTTCGTGACGAAGGAAGACATCACAACGAAAATCCGGCAGGTCCTTGCGTCGGTCGAGAGCTACATCACGGTTCCGGGGGTAGGGGCAGTAGCTATAGCTTCTACTGGAATCGTCATCGCAGCCATCGCAATTGGCATCGGAATTCTCGCACTATCGTCCCAGGTGCACGCATGAAAAACTGGGAGACTCATTTCCAAGAAATCAATCGTCGTCATCGGCATCCCGCGACGTTTGGTTCTTTCCTCGGAATGAGTACAGAAAAGACAATTGCCGACTTGCGCGCTCTTATCAAAGCCAAAGACGATGAGATGGCGCAGATTGAAACGAATGTTCAAGGAAAGAAAGTGGACCCCGATTGGATGAGGGATTGGCAGAATCTCAAGACTCGCTACAGAGCCGCGCGAGACGCCGCGCAGCATGCGCTCGATACGGGGACGGGCGGTTTTCTTGGCCAAGGGATTGACCGCTTCTTCGAAGGGTTCACGTCCGCCAAGCAATACTACGACGCCATCCTAAAGACTCTTCAGCAGTCCTATCCCGATCTCCGTGTGACCAAGGGCGACGCGCAGGACCTATTCAATCGAATGCCGTTCGCGATGCGCCCATTGCCACAATCGGCTGCGCCGCCGTCAAGTCAGGTGTATCAGGCGCTTGACGCCGCCGCTCGATACGCGCCCGATCCGGTCAAGGGCGCAGTCTCGTATCTCGACCCGGCTCTTGTCCCTCGGACGGCGGACGCCCCTACGTACAAGAAAGCGGAAGACAAGCTCGCGGCGGGCGCAAACTGGATTACGAAAAACTTGGCGCTCGTCGCCATCGTCGCGGGCGGAGTCGCCATCGTATCTCTCCGAAGGAAATAACCATGAATCCACTTTTGCAAATCATCCAAGACTTCACGGGTCAAAAATGGCTCCCGCTCGCGATGGTGCTCATTAGTTATGCGACTGCTGCGATGAGCGACACGAGCAAGCTTCCTATCTCGATTCCGGACAGGTGGAAACCTGTCTTGATTTTGGGACTCGGTCAAGTCTACTCGGTACTTCAAGCGGAGACTGACGGCGTCCCTTGGCAGAAGGCTGTCTGGAACGGCGTTGTCGCAAGCTTCGGCGCGATGGGGCTTTTCGCAGTCGCCTTCAAGGCCATCTACCCAAATGGCTCCCCAAGCTGGCTCTCTTGGCTTGCGTTCATTGACCCAGAACTAGTGAACGCAAAAGCGACTGTCGGCCTCGACACCAAGCTTTTCGGACACTCGCATCCGAGTAAACCTCCTCCACCATTACCGCCAAGTCCGCCTCAGAGTCCTGATCAAGTCAGACGATAAACCTCAAACCGGAAAGGGTCGTGCATGAATTCAATCATTGTCTCCTGGCTATTCGCAGCTATTCTCTCGTGGACTCCCCAGCAAGGGAAATCCGATGAGAGAATCGCCAAACTTTCCTCCATTGCCGAAGACATTGTCGACGTCGTTTACCATGAGCCAGTCACCTTTCGCGGAAACTACGCCCACGCCCATATGGCGCTCCTTGTAGCGGCCGTGGGCGCGCGCGAATCGCGCTTTATAGACCGCATCCAAGATGGAAAATGCAAACGCGGCGAATGCGATAGCGGACGCGCATTCTGCTACATGCAAATCCACACCAATTCGGGAATTGCGATTGTCGAAGACGAGAGAGAAATTGCGCCATCGAAGGACGGCTTTACGGGCGCCGATCTCTTGGCCGACGAGAAGGTCTGCATTCACTTGGGCGTCCACATGATCCGCCGCGCACTTCGGTTCTCTGGCAATCGAGACCTGCGCGCATACATCGGCGAGACAGGCAATACGACTCCGGAGAGCGATGAGCGGTTTCGGATGGTAAGGGAGTATATCGCGAAGAATCCACCTCCGGTCAGGGATGCGGACTTCGAATTCGTGGGCGATACGGAATTGCAGAGGGAATAATTCAATCATTGACGACTCTCGCGCCAACGTGGCGCACGGTATTTTCAGATGGCCAAATACACACCTCTCGAGCAATGGATTGCTCAAGCACTCTCCGAGCCGGACAGGGAATCCTCCTGTACGGCTATGGCCTTGATGTATCTCAAGCACGGCGGCGGCAACCGTGAAGTCAAGACCATCAATCTCAAAGGCAAAAGTCACGACGCCAAAGACCTTGCGAAGATCTTTCAGGGCTTGGCCGAACAGTATGCCCAAGACTTCGGCGGTATTCAGCAGTTCGAGATGCAAGCTTTTTACGGGAGTAGTGCCCCTGGACTTCACCACACAATCACGGTCATGGAGGGCGAGCTCCAGCAAGGGGGCCGTGGCCGCACGGTCAAGGAAACTCCGGACGGTCAAGGGCTTGTGGCGCAAGCCATGCGCCATACCGAAAACATTACCCAAATGCTCGTCAACCTCATTCAGACGGGAGCTGTCACGAGTTTGCAGCGCGAACAAGCAATGGCCGAACGCGAAGCACGCCTTCGTGACGAGGTCAATGACGCCTACGGCATCGTCCGAGAGATGATGATGCAGAAGGCGACCGAAAACCATGAGCAGAGGATGCGCGAACTTCAGTTCAAGCAATCTGCGACCGAGCGTAAAGCGCTCGTGGGCATGGTGCCGGCTCTCGTCAACACGGTCAGTGGAAGAGACATCTTCCCTCAGTCTACTTCCGATACGGCGCTCATCGATTCTATGGCCGAAGAAGTAAAGCCAGAAGCAATTCAACAATTGGCGGCCATGGGCCTCATTCCTCCCAAGCTTCTTGGTCCTCTCATGGCGCGATTCGAAGAAGCTACACGAAAAAAGCAAATGGAAGAGGAAGAGGCCAAGAAGCTTATTCCGTCTTCTATCGATCCACGAGACGATGCGAGTGGTGGGCCAATCCAATAGAGGGACGAATGCATCCTATAATCTTACTGCTCATCGGGGGTACAGGCGCCTATTTCCTCTACGGTGCGATGGAGGACGAAGAGCCGGAAGTTCAAGCGCTGCCCAACAAAAACGGCGATACCGTGGTCGTCCCCACGCGCAGTCACCACAAGCATCCGCGCACGTCGCTCACCGAAGTCCCCCCACTGCCGGACAACGGGCCTCAGGCTATCTACCAGCCTGCGCCCTACAAGCCTGGTCCAAGCGTCAATAAGGCGGCTCCCGTCCTTGTGAGCCGCAGCGGAGCCGCTACGAATCTCTCGATGCAATCGATTGAGGATGTCCAGCGAGGCTTGATAACGCTCGGCTTCGGTCCCATCACTATCTCGGGTCATATCTCGCCCGCTACACAAAGGGCCATCGGCGCGTTCCAGCGGTCTATCGAACTACCCATCACGGCTACGGCCGATCTGCCCACGCGAAAGCATCTCGAAATAGCCTTGGGTCACAAGGCAGCGGCAGGCCGTCCGATATCGTCTTACTCGACTGTCCAAACGGCATCTCCGGACATGGTAGCGCACTTGTCCAAAACGGCGTCCCAATTGCCTGTGAGCGATGTCCCGAGTATGCAGCGAGCGCTCAATGCGCTCGGAGCGAAACCGCCTCTCAAGATTGACGGCATTATCGGCAATAAAACCGCAGCCGCAATCAAGGCGTTTCAGATTGCGTCGGGTCTCGTAGCGGACGGCGTCGCAGGTCCCAAGACACTGACGGCTCTTCAGGCAGCCGTCGATCCAGCCGTCGCGCAAATCGTCGCGAGCAATTCTGCGGACCCGGGGTATTAATGCCTCACAAGCGCAAAAGTCATATGGGAGGTAGCAAGGCGAAAGCGCGCTTTGATACTTTGCGTGCTCAATACCTTGCAGCGGATAGGGCCGCTAGGGATGAAGCTATCACTCAAAGTGTCAAGTACGGCACCGAACGCGACGCTCGAAGCTGGGCGGGTCGCGGCGAGAAGTCTCGACTCGAGAAACTCGAAAAGAAACGTGACAAGATCGGTGACGCCATCATCGATCTCATCATCAAGGAAAGCCCTCGCGGAGAGTCGTGGCAAAGCGGTGTGCCAACCTCGTATCTTCGTAGAGACCTTCCTTGGGAAGACGTCGTTCGACCAAGTAGCGAGCCGCTAAGCATTTTGCCACCGTCCGCATACGGATGGTCTCCGGCCGATCTCAAACGACATCTGGGGTCATGATGATTGCCTCCGATCGCGCATTGGATTCAGTACTGCGCAGCCATAAATGGACACATACCAATCGATGAACGCCGCCGACCGTCATTGGATTCACGCACAAATCGACATCCTTCTGGCGGCGCAAAATGGAATCGAAGTTTTTATAGCACCACTCATCAACCGATACGATAGCGTGGACAGAGGAGGTACTCGACATGGCCAAGAAGAAGAAATCGCTGAAGACCAAGAAGGGGCAGATTCCACTCGCGGAACTCGAGAGACGTAAACACCGTCTGGAAAGCATTATCAGACAGCGCAAGGGCTAGTCATCATCCGAACTCTTTGACCGTCAAAGGAAAATAATTCAAATGGAGATCTCTCCCGACTTTATCAAGATGTACCTCAAGTCGACTCTCGAGAAGGGATTCAAGACGGGCGGCAAAAGCATCGTTCAGGATATCGCCGATAGCCTCAGTGATGACCAGCTCACCAAACTCATCGATCTTCTCGTAGCGACAAGACTGAAGAGGGTAGAAGCCAATAAGATAGAGATTAAGCAAGTCAAGTAATTCACGCACTGGGGCTCCACGGAGAGCGATAGAGAGCATGCTGTGGGCATAGACATAGGTCACTTCATTCACGATGCCGCCGACACCGTAGGCAATGTTGCTAAGGTCGTCGGCAAAGTTGCGTCTGGTGTGGCTGGAGCCGTCGTCGATTGGATGACGTGGCCCTATCAGGTCGCGTACAATACGCTCCGCGGTCAACGTATCGATAGGGCCATGGTCGACGGCCTCCACAAGGCCATGCACGCCGCGCGTGTTCTCGGTCCCTACGTGGAAGCCATCGTATCGTTCGTGCCTGGCATCGGGTCTCCGTGCGCAGCGGCCATCGGAGGGGGTCTCGCGCTTGCGGAAGGAAAGCCCATTGACGAAGTCCTTCTTGCTGCGACCGCGGGCGCTATCCCGGGAGGAGTCTTCGTCAAGGACGCGTACGATATCGGCAAGGCCGCTATCGAAAAGAAACCGATGCTCCAAGTCATCGAAGAAGGTGTCTTGGATCTGGCGAGCAATCTCGGAGTCGTCATTCCCGACGAAGCCAAAGATATGCTCGTGCACGGTTTAGGGATGGCCCAAGACACTATTAATGGTGTGGCCGTCGCGGCTCAAGACGTCAAGCGCGCCATCGATATGGTACCGAAACCGGCTCAGAAGGCTCTCATCCAAGAAGCAATGCACCCTGGGAGCAAGATCAATGTCGCGGACGTCGTTCTTCAGTCCGCCATCGATAGCATTCCTGGAGCAGACGCGAAAACGAAGAAAGAGATTCTCGACGGACTTACTATCGGCATGACATTGAGTCACGCCAAGAACATTCAGACTCAAGCGAAGGCGGTCGTCACGACCCCGGACGCGCACCAGAAGCTTGCACATAAGGCCGCGGGGCTCGCCGAGCAAGACCCAGTCATCGCTTCGGCGCGCAAGAATCTCGCAGGTCAAGGAACAGTCGGATTCGATCAAGGCATCGCGCTTGTACATACTCCTGGAGTGACTCAAGCTCAGCTATTGGCCGTTCGTAACTCCCTTGGCCCTCCCGTGACGGTATCGGTAGGAGAAGATTATGAATCCAGTATCCACCAGGCCCATCGTCATCATCGCCACCATCAAGGGGGGAAACATAAAAAATGGAGCGATGACCAGCTCGGGTTCGACACGGCGCTTGCCCTACACCTTGGACGTCGTCACTCAAAAGATCCGACCAACCTCACACACAGGCAAAGAGCGGCGCGGGCGCTGGCGATAGGAGCTCGTCACGCGCCGCACGATATCGCTCAAAACGTCCTTCACACGGTCAACGATCGCGAAAGTCAAGTAGGCGTTCGCCACGGAGAGAGCGAAGTCAATCAGCCTTTCGTGTGGACACTCGGGGCGAGCGGTCTTGGACTTGTGCTGTTCGGCCCCGTAGGCGCGGCCATCGGGGGGGGACTTGGGTACGTCTTATCCAGCGGCGGATTCTTCAAGGAGTAAGGGCAGCATGCCAGCAAAACGAAAGAAGAAGCGTTCCAAGTTTCGTATGAGCCTCATCAAAACGAGACTCATGAAGAAGGAAGTTCGAAAAGAGCTCCTTCCACTTTACAACCATATTCTCAATCTCGCGCGCGACTCGCACGAGCGCGGATATACCAAGCGCGCAGGAATCGAGCTTTTGAAAGCGAGACGGTTGGCGAAGAAATAATTCGCACACTACGTCGGGAGACCACCACAAAGCTCAGTTACTACCCGCCCATGAGCGGCGTATTACACGGGTCCAGAATACATGCTAGAAGAAACCGATTTCGATTACGACCCCAATACGTACGACGACCCTGACTTCGGAATCGATCCGCTACTAGCACTCGCAGGATATTACGGAGCCAAGAGGCTCCGATAGTTCACGCACTTACCACAAGAAAGGACGATAATCCCCATGCTCAGTTACTACCCCCCGATGAGTGGTGAAGACGACGGACCGGCTCCCCGCCCGAGTGCAGTCATGCTCTGCGACGTCGACAGGCGCGGCAATCTCGTCAATTGCCGTCCATACGGAGGACCGTCAGCCATGCACGGCGACGATCTGCCGAGTCCCAATACGATGATCTGTGATGTGGACAGGCACGGCAATCTCGTCAACTGCCGACCGTATTACACCAATACATCGGTCTCTCCGCACGGCTGGGAGTTTGACGGAAGTTCCGGCTTCGGTGGCGGACGCGGAAGAAAACATCCAAGTGCGCACGGCTGGGAGTTCGACGGAAGTTCCGGATTCGGCGGAGGACGCGGAGGAGGGGCAGCGGGCGGAGGAGGTGCACGCGGAGGCGCCGGAGGGGCAGCGCGCGGCGCCGGAGGTCCTCCCATTGCCGCTCCCGTACAACCTGCGGCGGCTCGTCAGAAGGTCTTCACGCCTCCCAATACGACGCGGCAATTCTCGGAGACGCAGCGTGGAAGCTACGGCCGAATGTTCGACCGACGCGGATACGGATACGCGGGACTTGGTCTTGCGCCGCGCCCCTGGAACTGGGATCCGTACTATCCGAACGATGTCTACTACCCCACCGACGTCGATCCGAACTACGACCCGGACGCGTTCGTAGACGACGATTCGCTTTTCTAAACCGCTCTCGTCATGCACGGAGAAGTACCCAATGCACAATCGATCTAGTCACTTTCCACGAAACCATGGATACACGGGAGTCGGTTACGGATACGCCGGTCTCGGACTTGCGCCGCGTCCTTGGAATTGGAACCCGTATTACACGGGACCCGAGTACGCCTATCCGACCGATTACGAAGCGAGCTACGATCCGAGCATCTACGACGATCCGGACTTCGGAATGGATCCACTCTCCGAAGCGAGACACTTGGCATCAGCGCACAAGCCGCTCCTTGCAGGCGGCACACTCGCTGCGCTCGGCGGCTACGCGTTCGGAGCTCCCGGGGCACTCATCGGTGGCCTTGGCGGATACTTCGGAGCCAAGGCGTATTTCCGATAGTCTTTACACTTTTCTTGATAATTCATCTTTCCTCATAAGTCCGCAGTAATTCACGAACTACCAAACAACCAATGCTTGAGGAAAGAAGAACCGCACATGAGCTACATACCGAACGATGTACTTGTTTACACAGCCGCGTACTCCGGAGTCATCTCCGGATTCGCGGCTTCAGGACGTGTGATTCTCGACCCGACTGTCGGCGACTACGGAAAGAACGCCGTTATCGCAGGCGCGTTCGCAGCGAGTTTCGATACGGCCTGGCATATTAATCCCCATACCGATCCGCCCGATACGCTCGAAGTTTTCATTATCGAGAAAGCCTGCAAAGCAGTTTGGGAGAACCGCGACACCGAGCTTACGAGCGAAACGCTACTTCCAGAATCCTTCACGACTATCTGTGAAGCCATCATCGCTCTCATTATTGCGGGCGAGGGATACTTCACAAGTCAGGGGATTACCCCTCCACCGTGGCCATCGGGCAGCAGTGGAACTGTCACGTCAGTCTCCGCCGGACCGGGAATTTCGATCTCTGGAAGTCCAACTGTCAATCCGACGGTCAATAATACCGGGGTTCTCACAGTTCGGGCAGGGACGAACGTTACCATTGGCGGAAGCGCGCAAAACCCCATTATCAATGCCGTAGGTGGCGCCGGAGCTACGGGCGCCACGGGAGCGGGAGCCACGGGAGCAAGTGGCGCCGTGGGCGCGACGGGCGCTACGGGAGCGGGAGCCACGGGAGCAAGTGGCGCCGTGGGCGCGACGGGACCAGGCGGAGGGGCAACGGGAGCAACTGGTCCCCAGGGCGCTACGGGTCCAGGTGGAGGAGCAACCGGCGCAAGTGGAGCGACAGGTCCGTCCGGATCTCAGGGAGCTTCGAATGTATTCGATAACGGTGTCGATATCGATTTCTCAGGCGGTTCGGACACGGTGGTCGCTATCGGTTCGGTCATCGTCGGAGCGAGCGGCAAAGCGTATATGTCCGTATTTTTGCCGTTCCACTATCAGCCCAATGGGGCAAACAACAATATGGATGTCGATATGTTCGTAGACTCTACGCTCATCCAAAGCGTAGGCATCACTCAATTCACAGCAGGCGAAGACGTTGGGTTCGATACCACGTTCGCCTGGTCCGAACTTCTTACCGATCTCACTCCTGGCTCTCATACGTTCTCATTCAATGTTACGGCATTCCCTCCCCTTCCGACCGTCGCAGAGATTGCGGCTGGCCAAGCCAACGTATCGGTTATTCCAGTCGCATAACGGCCCAAGAATTAGTCACAACGTAAAGTCGAGAAAGGATAGGCCGAGATTTTCGGCCGAAGAGGGAAATCATGGCCTATACACCGAATAACGTTCTTGTCTATACCGCCGCGTACTCGGGAGTCATCTCCGGATTCGCGGCTTCGGGGCGCGTCATCTTGGACCCGACCGTCAGCGACTACGGAAAGAACGCTGTCATCGCAGGATCGTTCGCCGCAAGTTTCGATACGGCCTGGGAACTCAATCCCGATACGGACCCGCCCGATACACTCGAAGTGTTCATTATCGAAAAAGCATGCAAGGCCGTTTGGGAACAGCGCGACACCGAGCTTACGACAGAAACGCTCGACCCGGATTCATTCACCACCATTTGCAATGCTATCATTGCGCTCATTATCGCGGGCGAGGGGTACTTCGAAAGCCAAGGGATTACGCCGCCGCCGTGGGGAGGAGGGGGAGGGACGGGGACGGTTACTTCGGTATCGGCCGGACCTGGTATTTCGATTACGGGCGATCCTACCATTGACCCCACGGTCAATAATACCGGCGTTCTCATGGTTGTCGCCGGAACGAACATCACTCTTGGTGGCACTCCACAAGAGCCGACCATTAACGCGGTAGGCGGATTCGGAGCGACCGGCGCGACGGGTAGCCAAGGCGCGACGGGTCCAGGAGCGGGAGCTACGGGCGCCTCGGGACCTTCGGGCGCCACGGGACCCGCGGGCGCGACGGGCGCAACCGGATCGGGAGCCACGGGCGCGAGCGGGCCTTCGGGGGCTACGGGCGCTTCGGGACCCGCAGGCGCAACTGGCGCCACGGGAGCCGGCGTTACAGGCGCGAGCGGTGCGACAGGCGCTTCTGGACCCGCGGGCGCAACTGGCGCCACGGGAGCGGGCGTCACGGGCGCTACGGGCACGCAGGGGCCGACGGGACCAGGAGGAGGCGCTTCGGGACCCACGGGACCGAGCGGAGCCACGGGACCGGCAGGAGCTACAGGCGCGGGCGCTACAGGCGCGACGGGAGCCGCAGGTACGGTAGGGGCGACCGGAGCCGCAGGAGCGGTCGGAGCCACAGGTCATACGGGAGCGACCGGACCGACGGGAACGACCGGAAGCAGTGGTGCCACGGGCGCAACCGGACCGACAGGGACTACGGGAGGCGTCGGAGCGACGGGGGCCGCAGGCGCGGCAGGCGCGGCAGGTGCGACCGGAGCGGTCGGAGCGACCGGACATACGGGAGCGACCGGACCGACGGGAACGACCGGAAGTAACGGCGCCACGGGCGCAACCGGGCCAACGGGCGCAACCGGAGGGACGGGAGGAGTTGGAGCGACGGGAGCCGCGGGGGCAGTCGGAGCGACCGGGCACACGGGAGCAACGGGACCAAACGGGACAACGGGTACTACGGGCGCGACCGGACCTACCGGACCGACGGGCGGAACTGGAGGAGTGGGCGCGACGGGCGCGACGGGAGCAAGTGCAGGAGCCACAGTCTCCGGAAGTAATGGTGGCACTATTAATCTAGCCGACGGAGCGAACCATTCAATTGCGACCGTTACTGCAACGGTTCCAGCAAGCGGTAAGGTTCTTATCCATTGTATTATGCCGTTTCAGTATCTAGGAACTGGAGCTCCAGGCACTACCCATACATATACTATCTTGGCAAGCGTATCCACGGCCTATCAAACATCCGTAACACTCGTACCCCAAGACGAATCCGGTCTATATTACGATTACTTCATGATCACAGTTCCCGCTTTCGGACTTACGCCAGGGAACACAGGATTTGGCATGTCATGTCAGGCAGCGAACGGTTTGCCTGTTACGGACCAAGTCATCGCAGGTGCGTCAATCATAACTGTAGAACCCGTCAACTAATTCACGCACTACCATCAAGGAGAATTCACGACCAATGAAATTCACGTTCCACGTTCTCGGTTTACCTCATACGGCAATCAATAAGGACTATAACTACTGCGCCTACTCACAGAAACTTTTGAAATTTGCAGACATGATGGTTCCGCGTGGGCACTCAATGACTCTCTATAGTAACGAGGGCGCAGAAGTACCATGCGAAAACGTCACTATCTTCTCGGAAAGTGAGCGGGCGCAGTGGTTCGGTTCTCATGATAAGGAAAAACTCAACCACCTCGATTGGAATCAAACGCAGCCGTACTGGCAAGAGTTCAATATCCGCTGCATCCGTGAACTCTGGAAGCGCGTCAAGAAGGGCGATTTCATTCTTACCGCGAACGGCAATTGTGCAGAGCCCGTCGCGAATTCATTTCCAGGCAGTCATCAAGGAACGCAAAAGACCGTAGCTTTCGTGGAAGCCTTCTGCGGCTACTACGGCACCTTCAGTCGCTACAGGATTTTCGAGAGTCATACCCACGCCGAATGGCTCATGGGCGCCGCGGGCAATAAGGGTCAAGACACAGACATCGCCGTCGTTCCAAATTACTGGGATATGCGCGATTTTCCTATCGTCAAAAAGCCTGACACGCTCAAAGGCGTCGATCTGACCGAGCCGTACTACCTTTTCATCGGACGCGTCATTCACGAGAAGGGATACAAGATTGCCATCGAAGCGACGCAGGCAATCGGAGCACGGCTCATTATTGCAGGTCAAGGCGACCCGGAAGTATTGCCGCCGCACGTCATTCGGTTCGGACATGCGAATAACGAGGAACGTAACATCTTAATGCAGGGAGCGGTTGCAACTCTATGTCCTACGCTCTTCCGAGAACCGTTCGGGGGGACGGCAGCCGAAAGTCAACTTTGCGGCACTCCTTCCATCACGACAGACCAGGGCGCCTTCGCGGAAACCGTACTCGACCCGTGGCGCTGCAATAGCCATAAGGAGTTCGTTCTCGCGTGCATCAAAGCCAAAACCGTATCGTTTGACGAGAGGATGTATATCCGAGCGCGGGCCGTGTCCAAGTGGTCTTTCGATGCGGTCGCTCCCAAGTTCGAGGCGTACTTCACACGGCTTTATTCTCGTTGGTTTGGCGGTTGGTATGAAATGAGAGACCTTGAAACTCTCGAGCTACCCAAATGACCGATCCAGTCATCGTACCTTGCGACTTTGACACCATTACGCGTGAGGAGACGCCGCAGGCCATTCGGGTTGCGGAATACCTCCGATATCAGCATCCTAATTCACGAATTCTCGATGTCGGTTGCGGCCCTGGTATCTACGTCCAAGCCATGCGGCAACTTGGACTCGATGCCTACGGAATCGACAGCGACGCGCGACTGCCCAAGTCCCCAGAGTTTCTTCAAGCTGACATTACGAACTTCATGCGGTTTTCTTTGAAGGAACCATTCAGTACAGAATTTCAAGTCGTCCTCTCCCTCGAAGTGGGGGAGCACATGCCTGAAGATTACGCGGACGATTACATTCTCTCAATTCAATTCTCGGCTGCGAAGATAGTTTACTTCAGCGCCGCTCGTCCTGGACAAGGCGGTCACGGACATATTAATTGCCAGCCAAAAGCCTACTGGGTCAAGAAATTTCATCATCGAGGATACTGGCTCGACCCGGACGCCACGTCGGATTTCATGAAGTTTATGGGCGAAGGATATCACATGGGTTGGCTTACACAGAACGGTATGGTCTTTCGACAATACCAAGCCAATTCGTGAATTAGGTAAAGCTAACAAGGGAGAAAATAACCGTGAGCTATACACCCAACGATAAGACGGTCTTTACGGCAGCTTACTCTGGAGTCCTATCCGGATTCGCCGCGAGCGGTCGACTCCTCACGGATCCGGACACGGCTGTTTACTCCAAGTACGCCGTCATCGCTGGGGCGTTCGCTCAAAGTTTCGATGAAGCGTGGGAGGTGAATCCCGATACCGTTCCACCAAACACACTTCAGGTTTTCTCGATTGAGCTATTCTGTAAAGCGGTATGGGAAAGTCGTGATGTCGAGCTTACGACAGATACGATTAATCCATCCACGTTTACAGAACAATGCAGCGCCATCATCGCTGGCATCCTTGCTGGCGATACGTACTTCGCAAGTCAAGGGATTACACCGAACGCGTGGCCTTCAGGATCTGGAGGTGTGCAAGCTGTATTTCCAGGCGTAGGAATAGACATTACTGGAATATCAACCGTTCCTGTCGTCAATGCGACAGGCGTTCTTGCGGTCCTACCAGGAACGAATACCTCTATCACCGGAACTCTGCAAAACCCTATCGTCAATGCTACGGCTCCAGCGGGGGCAACGGGCGCCACTGGGACGGTAGGAGCAACAGGAGCAACAGGCGCGGGCGCCACGGGCGCAACAGGCGCAACGGGTAACCAAGGGGCGACTGGACCAGGGGCGGGGAGTACGGGCGCGACAGGGCCTCTAGGACCGTCGGGACCCGCAGGTGCCACCGGCGCTACGGGCGCGGGCGCCACGGGCGCAACGGGCAGTCAAGGGCCGACTGGACCAGGGGCAGGGAGTACGGGCGCGACGGGCGCCACGGGTCCAGGGGGTACGGGAGCAACGGGAGCCACAGGACCGACGGGAAGCGGCGCCACGGGAGCAATCGGCGCGACGGGGCACTCGGGAGCGACGGGACCTGCCGGCAGCGGCAGCGCTGGCGCCACGGGAGCCACGGGACCAGGAGGGGCAGGGAGCGTCGGAGCGACGGGAGCCACGGGACCGGCCGGAGGAGGGGGTTTTACATCTAGTACTCAAGTTACCAATTCTTCCGGCATTGGACCGGGAACCGGCCCAGGAAGTCAAGTTTGGCAAGTAACCAATCCAGGAGTCAGTATAACTACAGGTCCTTCTACATTTGACCTTATAACCGTTTCAATGACGGTCGCCGCATCTACGCCAGGCGACTATGTTCTTTTTCAAATCGTTCGCGATCCTGGAATCGGAGAGTTCGTATTGACACCAAGTGCACTTGTGGAAGCAGACGGTCTAAGTGGATATGCTTCGGCATCTCTCACGTTTCTTGACGAGCCAGGACCAGGAGCGCACGTCTATTCAGTACGAGCAACAAACGACAATTTTAGTCACACAGTAGCTGTCAATAATCCTGGCCAAGCAACTGTAGTCGCTATGACTTGGTAAGAAAGAGGGTGACCCGCTCATGATCAAAAAATTCGCAATCGCTCTAGGTTTCTCAGTCTTTGCAGCAGGCACGGCGATGGCAACTGTCGTCGCTACGTCAATGGCCATCTCAGGTTGCAAAGGCGCCATCGGTCCACTATTTACGGCCGTTGAAAACAAGGTTCTCACAGACCTCGAAGCCGGAGATGGTCTTCCGCAGATAGAAGCAGACGTGAACGCGCTCATCCCCGGACTTCAGAGCGTAGAAGATCTGGTGCAGAGCATCATCACAGTCCTCATCGATACGGGAGCGCTTTCGCCGAATGCGCTCACGCGCGCGCAAGGTTACAAGATTACTCTTATGACGATTACGCACCGATGATGAAACTCTCGCTCATAATTCTACTTTCTTCTTGCGCCGGTGGTCTCCCCGCCGAAGACGTTTCCAATCTCGAGAACGCATCTCGGACGACGGCCGCTGCGTACAAGTACCAAGACGCGGATACTCCGGCGGCTTCGCTCATCCGCGCGTCTCACTGCTCTGTGCAAGCGGTCATCCGAAACGAGAAGCTCGACACGTTCGATTCTGGTATCCCATGCCAGTGAATCATGTGACGACGAAGAGTGAAGCGATAGTCGCCATCGTCACGGCCCTACCGACCTTGAGCGAAGAAGACGTGCGCGGCTTTCTCGCATGCACAGACGATGAACGCAGCCTCATTGTCCAGTCCTACAAGGACGCGGGGAAGGTTCCTGGTCCAGATGGTTGGCAAATCTTCATCGCTATCATTAAGACATGCGCGGAGCTCGCCAACCTCGTTATCCCGATAACAGGCGCCGTTCAGGGTGTCTTCGGAATCACAGCACTTCTATAATTCACGAAGTACTGCGTACCCTAACTACCCCCCCCCCACTTTAGTTCATGAATTAGGAGACCGTCCACATGCAAAGAATCTTCGTTCCCCGTCTCGGTCGACACGTCGTTATCGGTGCTTGCAAGCTCCCAGGTAAACACCGTCCTCGCATTCGCTTGTCGAACTATATCGACATGTTCGTTATTCCGCCTTCGCCGCCATCCGTCGACTACTCCGCGCCCGCAATGAGCGTCATCCAAAACTTGGAAGGTAATGACAGTCTCGGAGACTGCGTCCTTGCCGAAGAAGCGCATTTCATCGGTGTCCAGACGGGCAATGCAGGACAGCTCTATTCCTACACGGCCGCGCAAACTGTCGCAGCGTATTCGGCCATCACGGGATACGTACCTGGCAATCCCGCTACCGACCAAGGTACAGACCCCATCGTCTGCATGAACTACTTCGTCCAGAACGCCTATGCGGACGGCACCAAGCTCGATGGGTACGCCGAAGTGGATGCGACCAATCAGGCCGAAGTGCAGTTTGCGATCAATGCATTCGGCAATCTCAAAATGTGGGTGGGACTCCCGGACGCGTGGATTAGTACCTTCCCAAGTTCTAACGGTTTCGTATGGGATGTTGCGCCCGCAAACGCGAATAACGGTCACTGCATCGGCTCTCCTTCTTACAATTCGCCGCGCGTTGTCGGTTCCAATAATCAAGGTGTCCAGGTGATGACCTGGGGCCTCATCGGAACGGTCACCTGGGCGGCTCTCGCGTCTCTATTTTCGGACGCTGGCGGAGGAGGACTCGCAGTTCGAGTGACTCCCGATTGGGTTATCAAAAACTCCGGCAAGACTCCAAGCGGCTTTGCATTCTCCGATCTCGTAAGCGACTTCAATAGTCTCTTTGGCAAGAACATCCCAGTGCCACCGTCTCCTTCGCCTCCCGCTCCACCGTCCCCAGTCCCAACTCCCCCGTCCCCCAGTGGAGTAACCTTGGCAGAGGCGCAATCCTGGGCGACGGCAAGCATCGTGAGAGGACATCCACTTCTGACAAGACAAACGGCCGTTGGACTCATCAATACGGGACTCGCGGCGAACTGGCCCAAATCTTGACAAGGACTGGGAAATAGGGTATACTCCCTTAAGCGTCCACAATTCAATCATTAGTGAAAGGTGCGGGCCATGAATATAAGGTCTGTAGGACTTGTTCATTGGCTCGCGCACAAACTCAATTGGAATCGGGTCAGGCTCGAAGTGTATCGGTCCGAGGTCACTGGCAAGGTGTACTTGATGACAGAGTGTCTCAAGTGCGGACTCAAGACTTTCTTCATTCTCGGATGTTTCTCTTCATGCGTATCTACAGCGCAGGTTGTCTATAACGAACTTGTGAATGCAAACTGCCTGGCTCCGTCGTCCGATGGGGTTCAGGCTGTTACGGATGAGCACAATGACCCATCGGAGCCGCCATGGCTCGCATGCATGTTCGATGGGGGGACTGTTTCATCTTGCAGTGTCCCATGCCAGTAAAGGTAATTATGAGGATTCTTATTCTCGACGACAGTTCGGACATAAGACAAGGTCTAAAAGATCTTATCGAACACGAAGGTCATGAGGTCTTCGAAGCGGAGACTGCTGTAGAAGCCATTAACCTCGTTCAGCATCACCGCTTTCATATAGCGCTTCTCGATTGGGAACTTGGCGGCCCTCTCACTGGAGCCGACGTCGCGCGCGAAGTGCCAACAGGATGCGCGAAGTTCATGGTCACAGGTCATTCAATTACCGAGATGCGTGCGAACTGGAAAGACCCGCTTCAAGGTATTCTTGAGGTTGTGTCAAAACCAGTCGATTGGGACAACGATCCAAAGCTTTCACTGAAAGCGCTTATCGAACGGGTAGAACGTTCACTCGAAGATACCAAGCCGTAAGCCGCATTTTTGACCTCGACATCTCATGATAATCCTGAAACCAGGCTTCGCGCTTCAGGTTATCACCGGAGGCAGCGAGGATATCCAAGTCAATACAAGCTGGGTAGATCAAATCCCCGGCATTCCGATTACATTCATTCCGGGCGGTCATAGCCTTCTCATTGATACGCCAGGGACTACGGTTGTCGTTGGCGGACCACCAGCGACGCCAGTAGGCATCTTTCGAAACGTCAAAGACTTTACCGCCTTCAATGCGGGGGTGGCGCCGGAGCAAGTCACGGTCAAAGTCTTTGACGGGACGTTTTCATCCACCAAGTATTCATTCAATCTTCCGCCCGGCTATACTATCCACTATGACGACTTCCACGATTGGGAGACCATAGACGATCAAGGTCGTATCATGGTCACTGGCGGCACGGTTGCCGTCATCGGAAGTATCGCTATCTCGGCCGGAACGACGTCGAACAACGCGACTATCTTTGCGTTCTCGAACAGTAACGGAGTCTCGTTCGGTATCAATAATTCAACAATTACCGGCTCCTACGCCTTCAATCTGTCAGCCGGAACGACATCGAATAACTTCTCGGCACTCACCTTCGGTAACGCAAACGGTATCTCGTTCGGTCTCAACGGTTCCACGATTACCGGATCCATCAATACCGGAGTCACCAATATCAACGTATCGGCCGGTACAACTTCGAACAATCTTACGGCCATTACCTTCTCGAATAGCAATAACGTTTCCTTCGGTCTAAACGGTTCGGTACTTACCGCTTCGGCGAGCGCGGTCTCATCGCAGGGAAGTATCAACTTCTCTGGAGGGACCACTTCCAACAATCTCTCGGCCATTACGTTTGCCAATAGTAACGGCATCTCGTTTGGATTGAACGGCTCTACGATGACGGCGTCCGCTATCGGCGTCGGAACCGTGAGCATGTTCTCGCAAGATGCCGACTTTGTGACGCACTTTCCTATTGTGCAGTCCGTCCTAAGTCTCCAAAAGCTCAGTCTCGCGATGAACCTTCGCGCAACCGAATGCGCGCTCATTGCGGACTTCAGAGGTTTGTCGAACTCGTCTGGAGCAGTCACGATAAGCCACGGCGTTTACACTCTATCGGGAGAGACCGCGAGTCTCGCGAGCTCCGCATCGCGCGTCTTCTCGTGGACGAGCGGTAGCAATACGGCTCTTTCGGGACAGTTTGGAGGCGCGAGCGGCACGCGCTATCGGACGCTCGGAGTAAACTACAGTATGACGCCTGGGGACTACCTATTTGGGTACGCGGTCGCGACAGCGAACGGAAACGACGTAAGCGTCTTCGGCCGCGCCGCAATGAATATCGTCGGCACCTACGACGGTATCGAAGAAGACACGTTTCTAAACGGTCTCTCAGTGGCAGCTGTCGGAGCATTGCCCGTTAGCGTCGTCGCTACGGACACGGGGTATGTCCGAACCGGGTTTTCTGCCATGAGACAACCTGGCATTATCCTACTAGGCACTTGAACTCAAGTGCAAAATATGATATACTATCTGTCGGAGAAGACTTGAGATCATGACTATTACAACAGGTAACTTTCAAGATCTTGTCCAACTCAGTCAGGATACCCTTTACCACCTTGGACCGATGTTTGAGGTGGGAGACTCGATAGCGAGTACGGTCACCTACGGCTTCTCGAATACTGGGGGCCTACTCAATCTAGCAGCTTCACAAACCTCAAACGAGACTCTCTGGCTACCGAATACAAACGGCACTCTCATTATCGGAGTCAACTTCTCGGCTGGTACGACTTCGAACGTTCTATCCAATATCACATTCTCGAACAGTAACGGAATCTCGTTTGGTCTGAACGGCTCGACGATGACCGCAAGCGTCAACGCAGGCGCGCTTGCTATCGG
>JBAULD010000137.1:0-6439 GCA_049578005.1 Polyangiaceae bacterium | reverse complement strand
GCGCAAGTCGGCGTGGCAGCCGCCCTGCACGATGCCGAAGAGCGCCTGCCCCTCGGGGCGCGGCTCGGCAAGCGCGCGCTTCGCCCAGCGCGTCGTTCGTGCCACTGCGGCCTCGATGACGGCGCGCGTCGACTGCGCGGGCGGACAAACGTCCAGTTGCATCTGGATGTCGGCACCGATGCGCGCCTGAACGCGCACGGCGTGCTCCGGCGTGAGAAGGTGCATGGAGCCATCGAGATGGGACTTGAACGTAAACCCGTCCTCAGCCATGTCGACCAGCGATCCTTTGACTCCCGCGGAGAGCGAATAGGCTTGAAAGCCACCCGAGTCGGTCAGCATCGGATGCGACCATCGGGTGAACGCGTGGAGCCCGCCAAGCCGCTCGATCGTCTCGGCGCCGGGCCTCAGCATCAAGTGATACGTGTTGCCAAGCACGATGCGCGCCCCGGTGGAAGCCACTTCCTCGGGCGTCAGCGTCTTCACGCTTCCCTGCGTCCCGACCGGCATGAAGGACGGCGTCTCGACGTCGCCGTGCGGCGTCGTCAGCACTGAGCGTCTGGCCTGCCCGTCGCGCGCGACGATGCGGACCCGGAATCCCTCCGCGCGCGGAGTCAACCTCGCCTCCAGAGCAACATGGCGTCGCCGTACGAGAAGAATCGGTAACCCTCGCGGACTGCGAGGCGATAGGCATCGAGCACACGCTCGGTGCCTCCGAAGGCACAGACGAGAGCCATCAGCGTCGAACGGGGCAGGTGGAAGTTCGTGAGGAGCCCGTCGACCACTCGCCACCGGTATCCCGGTTGCACGAGCAGCTGTGTTTCACCGGTCGCCGGCAAGACGAACCCGGCACGCTGCGGGTCGGCCGCGCTCTCGAGCGCTCGTACTGTCGTCGTTCCGACGGCCACGACGGGGGCACCGCGGGCGCGAGCGCGCGCGACCGCGTCGGCGGTCGACGTCGAGACGACATATCGCTCGGCGTGCATCCGATGCGAATCGAGATCGTCTACGGAGACCGGGCGAAACGTCCCGAGGCCGACGTGGAGGGTGACGCTCGCCATCGAGCAGCCGTGGACTGCCAGCTTGCCGATCATGGAGTTGCTGAGGTGCAGGCCGGCGGTCGGCGCGGCGACGGCGCCGTCGTGGCGAGCATAGACGGTTTGATACCGATCGGCGTCTTGCGGGTCGGCTTCGCGTTTGATGTAAGGGGGCAGAGGAACCGATCCGCAGGCACGCACGGCTGCGTCGACAGGCCCGCCGGACTTCGTCCACAGCGCCACTTCGAGCAGTCCGTCGTCCTCCGTCCGGCAGAGCGGGCGGATCAGCAGGTCCTGCTCGCGCCCGGGTGGCGCCACGACTTCGATATCCGTACCGAACTTGATCGGCTTGCTGCCCTTTCCGAGGGCGCTCCAGACTTCGACCGCGCGAACCACCCCCGGGGTAACTTCGATCTCACGCTGGTCCGTGTGCCGGACGAGGAGCACTTCGACCCGACCACCGGTCTCCCGCCTCCGGCCGAGAAGCCGCGCGGGGATGACGCGCGTATCATTGACGACGACGAGTGTGCCCGGCGGCAAACGGTCGGGAAATTCCCCCACGAGGCGGTGCTCTGGCAGCCGACCATCGGCCGGAAGACACATGAGACGCGCGAGCTCGCGATCCCGCGCTGGACGCTGGGCGATCAACTCAGGAGGCAAGTCGTAGTGAAAAGCGTCGACGCGCATGCGGTGAGGCGGTGGGTTTAGCCGGACCAGCGCACCTCGGTAAGGCGGGTGCCCTAGATCGACCAACCCGCGCCGAGCGCCCGCCGCGAGGAACCCCACGCGAAGAGACGCAGGCGGCCCCCGGCGAGGCTCGCGGCTATGACACCGCGCAGGAGAGCTTGGCCTTCAAGAATCGCGCGAGCTCGGTCAAGTCGAACGGCTTCGGCACGAAGCCCACGGCGCCGCAATCCGCGCGGCACAGCTGCGGCTGACTCAGGTAATACGCACTCGTCAACACTACACGCAAGTGAGGATGCTGCTCGCGAACCAGTCGAGCGAGCTGAAGACCGTTCGTACCCGGCATCATCAAGTCGACAATGGCAAGGTCAAACAGGCCAGAGGAAAGAGCCGCGAGCGCGCCATCCGCGTTCGAGACGGTCTCGACTTCGAACCCTTCGCCGCGCAAGCCCGTGGCCGTGGCGCGCGCTTGGCTGGCTTGGTCGTCCACTACCAAGATACGAGGCTGCACTTATTCTCTCTCGGGTCTTCGGTTCAAAAAAGGCTGGGGTTTCGAGCGCCCGTTCTCCGCCCTAAGACTCTCACACAGCAACTCACATGCCGTCGACGCCTGATCCCGGACCCCAATCTCTTGGGTACCATTTTGGCGGGCATTCGCGGCAACGGCCCCAACCGTCTCCTATTGCGACCCGCCCACCCCTTTCAACTTTGAAGCGCACTCGTTCATACATGCACGATTGCAGGCCCACTGGTCAACTTCGCGTCTCGCTGCTCCTATCGATTGAAGGCGCCGAGCCTATGGCTCGCCTTCGGGTCGACCACCCACCCTCAGCCGCGCGGCTCGGGGTCGCCGGCTAGCGGGCGTCGAAAATGATCCCGAGCCTTGTCATCTTTCGCCAGAGCGTCGTCGGCGAAATATTGAGCACCTCGGCAGCCCGCTCTCGCGAGCCATCGCTCTCGCGAAGCGCGCCCTCGATGGCCGTGCGCTCGGCCGCGTCGACCACGTCCGAAAGCGACCGTCCGCCGTGGTTGTTCGACGTAGAGAACGGGGCCGTCAGAGACGGCGGCGGCAAGAGGTCGTCGGCCGTGATGACACCGTTTTGAACGAGAGCGACCGCCTGCTCGATCATGTGTTCGAGCTCCCGGATGTTCCCGGGGAAGTCGTAGTGTGACAACGCTTCGGCGATGTTGTCGTGGAGCCGCGGGCGCACCCCCATCTTGCGGGAGTACTTCTCGAGGAAGTGCGTGACGAGATCGGGGATGTCTTCCCGCCGTTCACGGAGTGGCGGGAGCTGGAAGCGCGCGACGTTGAGGCGGTAATAGAGGTCTTGACGAAATCGCTTCTCCGCGACGGCCAGCAGAAGGTCTTGGTTGGTAGCGGCGATGATTCGCACGTTAACCTGGATCGGCTTGTTTTCGCCTACGCGGCGAATCTCGTTCTCCTGAATGGCGCGGAGCAGTTTGGCTTTGAACGTGATCGGCGTTTCGGCGATCTCGTCGAAGAAGAATGTGCCGCCGTCGGCTTCTTCGAAGAGCCCTTTGCGCGCACTGACCGCTCCCGTGAACGAACCCTTGGCGTGGCCGAACAGTTCGCTCTCGAGCAACGTCTCCGTGATCGCCGCACAGTTGACCGGCACGAAGGGCCGCTCGCCACGCTTGCTGTTTGCGTGAATCGCCTTGGCCACGAGCTCTTTGCCGGTACCGCTCTCGCCGGTGATGAGAACGATGGCGTCGGTGGGGGCGATGCGCACGATGCGCCCGAGCACCTCGCGCACGCCTTGCGAGCGGCCGATGATGTTCTCGAACCGGTACCGATCCTTGAACTCCGTCGCGAGAAAGGTGACCTCGCCGGCGAGCCGCCGATTGTCGAGGGCCTTTGCCACCTTCACGAGAAGCTCTTGCTCCGTGAAGGGCTTCTGGATGTAGTCGAACGCGCCGAGGCGCATCGCCTCTACGGCGCTCTCGATCGTGCCGTACGCCGTCATCAAGATCACTTCGGTCAGCGGATGGGAATCTTTCGTCGCGCGAAGGACGTCGATGCCGTCTTTCGTCCCCATCCGCAGATCGGTCAAGACGACGTCGTACGCGCCGGTTGCGCCTCGGTCTGCCCCCTGCTCTCCATCGGCCGCTTCGTCGACTTCGTAACTCGCACCACGCAGCATCATGGCCAGCGTCGTGCGCATGTTGCGCTGGTCGTCGACGATGAGGATCTTCGCCATCAGTTGTTCGGGGCCCCCTGCTGGATCCACTGGCTGATTTGTGCGATGACGGGCTTGGAGAACGTGTACGTCGGCATGTCCACCGACGGGCTCCTGGGCATATTGTTCAGCGGCGCCCCGGTCACGCCTTCCTTGTGAAGGGCCAGGTAGAGCTCGGTCATCGTAGGGTCGGTCGCGCCGCCGTCGGGAACGACGCCCTTCGCGATCAGCCCATTCCAACATTCGTCCGCGGACTGGCCGCAAACGAAGAAAACACCTCCCGTAGAGGTGCTGGACGCATGGCAGCTGGACCCGAGCCCGCCACAGCTCCCCGGACCGCTCGGGCCGAAGTAGCAGGCGTAGAGATCTTGCCAGCGGTTTCCGCTGTTGGCCCCGCCTGATTGGCAGGGGTCGACCGTGAGGGGATCCCCGCCGGTCACGGTGTCGGGCGCGTCGCTGCAACCGGACAGAAGAACAGCGGCGACGGCCCAAAGCGCAATCGACATTCGCATCGGCCGCAAGCATAGCGCGCGCGCTTGCAACACGTCGTCTCTCTCAGAACACAATACCGAGCACCAGGCGCGCGGTTTGCGCCGCGGACAGACCCGCGTCGAAACCGGGGACCGTCACTTCGCCCGGCAGGTAGTTGAGCCCCCCCAGTGGGAAGAAGACGCCGTACTGGAGCATCGTGTAAAAGCCGCCAATTTTGTTGGGATCGTCGTTGAGCGACCCGTCTTTCGACTGGTAGTAGAGCGTGGCGTCGAGCTCGACCCCGAGGTCGCTCGCGTGCCCGGGCGCCTGAATGAAGTCGCTCGCGCGGCTCCAAATGACGGCGGCGCCGCCGCCGAGCTTTTCGCCGTCCGGATGCCGGATGAAGTCGTAGTCGACGCTCGGCCGGAAGTAGTACGAACCTTCGACCCGCGACAAGATGTGACGATAAAAAATCAGGTCCACGCGGTAATCGGGGTGAAACGCGAAGGTCGCGATCGGGCCGCTCTGGTTGGCCTCCGTTCGAAGGCCGTTCGGAGCGGCGAGCGTCGTGGCCCACGGGTCGCCGCTCGCCCAACCGAAGCCGAACTGCAGTCGAAGCTTGTCCTCGATCGCGCGATACTCGCTCTGTGCGGCAACGCCGTACTGCTGGATGCTAATTGCATTGTTGGCGTTCTGGTTGACGCCGGTCATGTAGCCAATTTGGCCCTGAATGGTCGCCGCCTCCACTTCGACGCGAAGCTTCTCCCAGAGAAGCTGCACCCAAATGTCCGGCGTGAGCGTCCACGCCTGACGAGGCTCGAGCGCCGTGTTCGACGAGAAGTCTGTCGTTTGCGGCGTATTTCCGGGCGGAACGTCGACGTACTGCGATCGGAAGACCGTGTAGAGACCGCCGTTGAGAACGATGTCGCCGCGCGACAGCGACAGTCGTTGGAGGTCCGGGTTCGTCTTGTGCGCGATGAAGGCCGCCCACTCGTTGACGTTGCAGAGATTGCAGGTGTTGTAGGGCTGGCCGCCGTAAATCGTATAGGGATTGGTGCTGTTCGGCCCCGTCGAAACGAAGTCCCAGGCGCCGCCGAAGTAAAGATCGATCGACTTGAGGCCCGTCACGAACATGATGCGGTCCAGCGTGGTCTGATAGTCGCTGTCTAGGCCGTCGCCGCTGTTTTCGACCATCCCGAGGCCCCAGTGCCCGGGCATCCGGCCAAAGCGGAGCTGGCCGACAGGGGTCATGTACTCGCCCCAGACCCGCGTGACGTCGATCGAGTTGGTCCAGCCGTTCACGCCGGCGGTGGGCGGCCCCTGCGTGGTCGCGAGCAGGCCGACGGGAGCATAGCCGTTGGTCGGAGCGGGCTGGTAGCCCGTGGGGTACGCCGTCTGGCCGTTCGTCTGACCGTTCGAGGACGACGTTGCGGGCTGCATCGCATACGAATCGGGGGTCGAACCGAGGACGAGATTATCGAGGAGATTAATCTGCGTGATGATGCGCAGGTTGTCCGAGATGTGGATCTCGGGATCGAGGCGCAGGCGCAGATTCGCCCCCGACACCGTCTTGTCCTGGCAGGCGCCCGACGGTTTGAGCACCGTGGATGTTGCGCTTCCGCACGCCGCGACGGTCACCGGCGTTCCGTTGAGCAACGTGTACGTGTTGTCGACGGGGATGGGGAATAGATACTGCCCGTCGCTTCCGGTCACGCCGGTCGGAGTGCTCTGCTGAGGCGTGCTGCCGTGCCGACCGAGATAGAAGTTGTGAAAGAGCTCTGCGCGGGTCCGGAAGTAGCCGTGCAGCTCGATGATCGGGCGCGACTTGCCCCACCAATCATCGCTGAAGACGTCCTGCGGGCTGTTCGGGAGCTCGCTCGATCCTGGGCGCTGGGCCCCTTGCGCGGCGAGCTCCTGCTGGTCGCGCGCGGGGTTTACGAGCGAGCTGGGCGCCGGAGCCGACGGGCTTATCGTGGGTTGGGCGTCGGGGATAAGCGGGGGACGGGCGGCGGGGCTGCTGGCCGCCGTGGAAGAAGGGGGCGGGTTCGGCAC
>JBAULD010000136.1:0-2918 GCA_049578005.1 Polyangiaceae bacterium | reverse complement strand
GCGCCACCGCGCCCGCGCCACCTGCCCCGGGATTCGAGGCGCCGGCGGAGCACCCTTTCGAAGGGCCTGGGATCGGGTAGGCCGCGCAGATGCCGTCCGTGTCGTCCGAGGTCAGCGTGATCGCGTCTTTCTGATAGTACGCGTACATCACGGCCGTGCTGAGGGGGGAGTGTGCCAGGCCGATGAAGTGCCCGGCCTCGTGCGTCATGATCGCCTCGAGTGAGTACGCGGCGCCTGGAGCCGGCGTCGAGCTCGAAATCAAGTGTCCGGGGGTGGTGTTTATCTCCGTGTCGGCGGCGAAGATATGCCCCGTCTCGACGCCGTAGGTGACCGTGGTCAGCGCGAGCGTGTTCGTCGGATCGCTGTAGGGCCAGACACTGTCCCGGAAAAGAATGACGTGGGGCGCGTCCTCCGCCGTGAACCCGCACGGTCCGGCTTCGCACGCGGCATAGCCGGCATCGGTCGGGCCCTCGTTGCGAAACGAGAGGTCGGGGTGCTGCGTCGGATCGACCGCCGAGCAGGCTACTTGTGACCATTTTGCGAATGAGCGATCCAAGATGGCCGTCGCGTCGGCGAGATCGATTTGAGAACTCGCCTCTTGTTCGATTTCGTAGGTGACCGGCATCGACGGCCATACGAGCGGCGTCCCGTTCCCGATGCAGCCGTTCTGCGTAGGGTCGTAGCCCGCGGGAATTGGGACGGTGGTCGTACGGCAATAGGCAGACGCGGACCCCGCACACGCCAGCCCCACGGCGAAGGCCGGCAATGAAACGTGCGCGCATCGCATGGAGATCTATCGTATCCGGTAAAGTGAAAGCAGGAAGCCCCGTGCGTTCACTTTCCCGTCTGCGAGCCGGTCGGGGGATGAACCGCTAGGAACGCGAGGAGCGCCAGGGGCATGGGGGCATCTGTCGGACCCTTGCTTCCCTGGCGACCCTTGCGGTTCTCTCCCTGCGAAAGGAAGGCCCGATCTAAGACCGGGAAGGCTGGGGCTGCGCACCTTCGGCGCGCACTCCTTCCTCGTCCGCCTTGGCCTTCTTTTTCGCGCTCTTCTTGTCCTCCTCCCCCTGTTCTTCACCCTCGTCTTCGCTGCCGTCACCCTCGGCCACGGGCTCGTTTTCCTTGGCCGATTCCCCGTTGAGTCGGCGGATGGCTTCCGCATCGCCGACGCTCATCGCGAGCCTCGGGTTCTTCCGCGCCTGCTCCCAGAATCGCGCGTAGAAATACGAGACGACCAGGGCGCTGAGGAGCCCGATGAGCTGGCTCGTCGACAGCTGGTAGGCCTCGGTCTGCGCGAAACTGGCCGGCTTGAGCGCGACGTACGCGACGACGGGCGGCACGAACGCCAAGGCGCGCGCGAACGTGCGTCCGCGCTCGTTGACGATTCCGAGAGAGATCCCGAAAACGAAGCCAAGGGCCATCAAGAGCAGACACAGCGGGATGTACACGTGCGCGTCCAACGTCGGGCCGTAGCTGCCGCGCTCGACGTCGTCGCGCCATAGCTCCAGTACGAATCGGAGAAATCCGTAGGCGAACACGAAAAGAAAGAACACTTGCCCGCGAAAGCGCGTGTACTTGCGCTGCCAGAAGAGAACGCCAAAGAGAAGGAGTCCGACCAGCGACTCGTAGAGCTGCGTCGGGTGGACGGGGAAGCTCGTGTTCATCCGAAGAAGCTCCGACTCCATCGGCGTTCCGCGGTAGAGGTCCACGTGGCGCACGAACGCGGGACTTCCTTCACCGCTCACCAGCGTACCCGCCGGCCAGTGCGGGAACGTTCCCAGCGCCTTCAGCCAGTGGGGCGCTCCGTCCGAAAGACGCTTGCCGAAATCGCACCCGAACAAGTAGCAGCCGAGGCGCGTGATGAGCAGCCCCGAAGCAAGACTCGGCACGGCGTCGTCGGCCCAAGCGAGCAGCCGGATCTTCTTCGGCGCGAGGTACCCCCAGCTTCCCAGGAGCCCGCCGATGAAGCCCCCGTAGGCGACTAGCCCTCCGTTTCGTAGCGCGAAGAGGTCCCAGAACGACTTGAACTCTTCGGGGTTCGTGAGCGTGTAAAGGACGCGCGACCCAGCAAGCGCCGCAAGCGCGGTGACGACGTAGCAGTTGGCCATCGTCTCTTTGGGCAGGCCGTCTTTTTCCGCGAGCGGGAGCGCCACGTACCATCCGACGACGAGCGAGAGGCCGAGCATCACGCCGTACGCGTAAATGGGGAGGCTCTGGGCCTCGTAGGACACCGCTCGCAAGTTGTACCCCGCGGCGGCCGCCGCGATCGCGACGACCCCTGCGCCCAACGCTCCGTTCCTGTCTCGTCGAAAGAGCGCGAGACCCGCGAACACGAAGGCGATCGCCGCGACGGCAGCGAGGACCCACCAAAGCTTGAGCGGAGCGTGCGGCAGCGGGATTCGAAACAGGATCGGATGCATGTCTTTTTCCGTGCCTCTGTGTACAAGAAAACTAGTCCGCCGGCCCGAGCGAGGCCAGACAGCGGTATGGTAGTCCTTAGCGGTGATGGAACCTCGACCTAACGCGTGGATCGTCGGGCTCGCTCTGGCCGGTTGCGTGCCGCCCGGAAGCGCAAGTTCGCAACCGGACGCCGGCCCGGCCGCCCTGCCCGCGGCCGAGGCGCGCCCCTCCGCCGCTCCGCGTTCGACCGGAGTCCCCGCGGCCGACTTGCTGAAAGCGCCGTTCGAAGATTTTTTCGATCGTGCTTCCACTCCTCCGCCCGCGAGCGACGCACAGGGCAGCAGTGACCTCGGCCGCGATTGGGTCGCGACCGTCCCGGGAGTCTGGCGGATCGAGGCAGGACGACTGTGCGGCGAACGCGCCCGCAACCATGGCGTCTGGCTGAGGCGCGTGCTCCCGGTCAACGCCCGCATCGAGTTCGACGCCGTCAGCGACGCGATCGACGGTGATCTCAAGGC
>JBAULD010000135.1:0-2073 GCA_049578005.1 Polyangiaceae bacterium | reverse complement strand
GGGCAACCCCCGAGAGTCGGCGGCGAGTCGATGACCGGGGCTCGGGCCGAGGTCTCAGAAGAACATGAGCCCGTGGCTGACCAAGCGCTCGATACGCCGATGACGGGCGAGTCGGGGCCGAGGTCGGAGTCGCCTCGTCCCGAAAAGCCCTCGCGCGGCGGCGGCAAGAAGATGGTTCTGGCGTCGGTTGGGGTCGGCGCCCTGGCCGCGGTTCTCGTGAGCACGAGAATCCACTCCTCGAAGGAAAGTGGGACTGTCGGCGTTCTGCCGGTCGCAACGCCGACCTCGGGCGCAGCGACTGCGGCGAGCGACTTCGGCCTCGGCGCTCGGCCACCGCTGTCGATTTTGGAGGCGGCCCGTGCGCCCGCGGCCCTGGCGGAAACGGTCGTGATTCCGATGCTCGGCGCGCGTACCGAACCGGGGATGACGAAGGCGGCAAGTGCTCGACCGGACGGTGGTGCGGGGGGGCCGGGCTTGTCCAAAGCGACCCCTGCGCCTCGACCACCGCTCAGAAGCCCTTCGGTAAAGGCCTCCGTCCCCGACGACGGGCGTGACGAGCTGTACGTGCCCGCGGTGACACGATGAGCGATCCCGATGGGAGCAACGGCACGGAGCCGACCGTGCGCACCCTGGCCAGTGCGGGGAGTCCGGACTCCGACGCAGACGAGGCGACGACGCAAAAAGACGCTTCGGGCAGCGATGTCCCAGCCGGCGCAACGGAGCACGACACGGACGACTTCTTGCGCTGGCTGCCTACGTTGGCGCTGGGACATCGGCGGCGCGCGCAGCTCGTCGAGCGCCCATCGTCCGACGGCGCTGATTTCGCGGCGTATACCGGCGCCGGCCGCCCCGCGAGCACCTCGGGTCAACCGCGGCTCGAATCCGCCGTGAACGTGCAGGTGTCGCCACGCGGCGGGGGACCGCTTACCTCAATGGACGCGGAGCGAGATGCCCCGACAGTTCTGACGCGACAAAGAAGCGCGAGACGCAGGTGGCGGATCATTGGATGGGGCGCGGTCGGCCTTTGCGCAACAGGCGCCGCGGTAGCCGCCTGGGTGGACAGGCCCGTTCCCATCGACAAACGTTTGCGGCCTCGGGAAGCTGTCGCGACGGCGCCGGTCCCTGCCGGCCAGACGCCGACTGCGCCGACCGAGGCGGCGCAGCCGACGGCTACGCTCTCAGCGGTCCCATCTCGGGCAAGCGCGCAAGCGTCCGACGCCGATGCAGCGAGGACAGCTGCGGGGCCGTTGGCCGCCCCCTCGACCCCGCCCGAAGCGGACGCGACTCGCAAGGCAGGTTCGGCCGGAGCTCCAAGGACCATCGACTTGTCGGCAAAAGGCCGCGCCTCGCCGCTGGCCGCGGCGCCGACCGCGCCGGCCAAGGACCAGTTCTTCGAGGACCCATGAGGGTGAACTTTCGACGCGAAATGGCTTTCGCCGCCGCGTGCGTCGCTCTCTCGGCGAGCCCCGCAGCAGCCGGTGAAGCGAATGCGCCCGACCCGAGCGTTGTGCTCTTCAAGGAGGGCGTGACGGCCGGAAAGGCGGGCGACTTCGTGCGCGCGGAAGCGGCCTTCCGATCCTCGTACGCGATTCGCCGAAGTGCATCGACCCTTCGCAATTGGGCGCTCACGGAGATGCGGCTCGGCAAGATGGTCGAGGCACTCGGTCATCTCCGGGAGGCCCTCAAGTGGCCCGGGTGGACGGCCGAGCAGCGGAGCATCGTCGAGCAGAACCTCGACGATGCGTACGGCGCGACGGGGCACATTGCGGTCCGAACATCCGACGGATCACGGGTGGCCATCGACGGAGTCATCACGGACAGGGTGGCGCCGATCGAGGCCCCGCTCGACGTAACGGCCGGCAGCCGTCGGGTCGAAGTACAGCTCGGAGCGCAGGTCGCCCGTGCCGACGTCGAGGCGCTCCCCGGCCAGATCGTGCATGTGGACCTGCCCGTCGCGTCTCCGAACCAGGAGACGACGGTACCAGCGCCGGCTTCCGGTGCAGCGCCAGCTGCCCGACAGCAGACGGGCGTCCAGGCGCCCGGTGCGCCTGCAGGCACTGCAACCTGGTGGAG
>JBAULD010000134.1:0-7496 GCA_049578005.1 Polyangiaceae bacterium | reverse complement strand
GCGCCGGCGGCCGCGCCCGTCGCGAGGACGTCGAGCCACGCGCGAGGTCGGTCTGCGCGCAAATCGCCCGCGGCGAAGAGACCCGATTCGGTGCGCCCGTCCGACTCGCAGAGCGCGCCGACGCGATCCATCAGCGAGTCGCCGGTCCCGGGCCAAACGACCGATTCGGGGGGGCGACCGAAGAGGGTGCTCGGAAGCTCGAGCGGGCTGCCGTTCGCCCCGAGGACGAGCGGTGCGTCGATTGTCAGCCGAAAGGGCCGGCGCGCAAAGGGCGGAAGCGCGGACGCGAAGATCGATTCCGCGGGCGCGTACTCGATTCCCCCTCCGATGAGACCGCCCATCGCGAGGACGACTGCGTCGGCTTCCACGACCGAAGGGCCGCCGGATGCGTCCGTCGCGACGCTCCACGCGCTTTCCTTTCGGGCGACGGCCGTCGCCCGCGCTCGCACTCGCTCGATGCCAGCGGCGGCCAGCGCCCGGTCGCGCGCCCGCTCGAAACGAAGTCCCGACGGGCCGCCAGGCAAAGCGATGACCTCCCCGCAGCGGAGCCCCACGCGCTCCGACAGCGATCGCGCCCTCGGGCGTTCGACCCCCAAGCAAGCGGGGAGGACGAACGCTCGGATTCCGTGGCCAGCGCGCGCAAGGGCATCGCGCAACCGCTCCGCGAGCCAGCCCAAGCGCGCGTCGTCGTCGTGCCGCATCGCGAAGTCGGCGTCGGGCAGCATGCGCTCGTCGGCGTAGCGGAGGACCAGCGCGTCGAGCGGTTCGAATTCTTCGCCCCACGCTCGGGCCAGAGCGTCGGCGTCCCACGCCGGCCGTTCGCACCGAACGACTCCGACGCGGACGCCGGCGAGGGGTTTCATGTCGATCAGCGCATCGTCGTGTCCGCGCGCAGGCCGCACGATCCCCGACTGCGTCAAAAGAAGCGCCCCGGCGTCCGGCAGGGTGTATCCCCCGAGCGAAAGGAGCGTATCCTGGACGGCGGCCGCAATCGGCGCCGCTTGGGTCGGGGTGCGCGTCCAGAGGCTCGCGTCGAGTGCCCCTGTAGCCAACGTCGATGCCCCGGTACCCCCGTCGAGCACGGTCACATACGCGCCCGAGCGGGCCGCCGCCAATGCCGCCGCCGTTCCGGCAACCCCGGCGCCGACGACCAGCACGTGCTTCAAAGCTCACCCACCGAGGCTCGCAAGTGCGCCAGCGCGAGCGCCTCCTGGCGCGCTTGTTCGGGCCCGAGCGCGACCAGCCGAGTCTTGGCTTGACGCACCAGAAATTCGCCGGCGAGCGCTTGGCCTCGCCGAGGCGTAAGGCCGGCTTCTTCGGCGAGGATCTGACCGCAGCGCATCGCGCATCGCATCCCTCCGCAAGCTCCGAGGCCCAGCCGCGTGCGCCGGGAGACGTCCTCGACGGTGCGCGCCATCTCTTCGGAGATCGCGTGACGGACCTCGGCTTCGAGGACCGGTTCGCATGGGCACGTGACATCCCGCTCGCGGGGCTGCCGCGCCGTCCGTTCGAGGATTCGCAGCGCAACGGTGCCGTGACGGTAGACCAGACGGCGCGCCGCGACCGGCGTAATGCAGTGTTTCTCGGCGAGTTCGAGGGCGTTTGGAATGCCGTCGCCGCCGGGCAGCGGGCGTACGTGCGTGGCGCAAGGGACCTGAACGTCGAAGTCTCGCTCGGCGACTCGGTCGCTCAGCTCTTGTGCGAAGAGGCGATAGCTGGCGAGCTTGCCCCCTATCATCGAGTAGACGCCCGGCGCGCCGTCGACGGCGTGGTCGACGATCTCGTGCTCGCGCGAGAGCGCGTCCTCGTTCGGTCCGTAGGCGTAAAGCGTCGCTCTCACGCCCGCCCACGTTCCTATCGCGCGCGCCGTACGCACGCTCGGGAACACGTGCGCCACGCCCTGCACGAGGTAGCGCACCTCTTCGCTCGTGGCCTGCACGTCGTCGAGGTCCCCGTAGTAGTCGTCATCGGTCGTTCCGAGGACGCTCATGTTTTGCCAAGGTTCCAAGAAGATCTGCCGGCCGTCGATCGCCTCCGAGAGGATGCCGTAGTTCGTCAGGCGCCGATCGAGGACGACATGGACGCCCTTGCCCGGGCGCACGCGTACCCGCGCTTGGGGCAGTCCCCCGAGCGCCGCGGTGACCGGGCTCCAGGCGCCGGTGGCATTGACGACCACGTGGGCGCGCAGCCGGACTGCCTCCTGCGTCAGGCGGTCGCGCGCTACCATCGAGTAGCGGCCGCTCTTTCCGTCGCCTAGAGCGATACGTTCGATTGCTTCCACGGTCGTGTGAAGGTGCACGCGCGCCCCGTGCGACACGGCGTCGAGCGCGTTGAGCACGCACAAGCGCGCGCCGTCCACCCCCCACTCGTCGAACGTGATGCCGCCGACGACAGGGCCGACGAGGCCCGGCTCGAGGCGCGCCATGTCGCTTGCGTCCAGTCGACAGTGCGGTTGGCCTCGTTTCAGCGGTTGATAGTCGTCGTACGCCCGGAAATAGGCGTCGATGAGCTCGAGCGCAATCCGCCCTCGCGCGCTTTGACGGATCGGCATCAGAAAGGGGATGCGAAAGAGCAAGTGCGGCGCGATTCGCTGGATGTAACCCGAGTCGCGGCACGAGCTTTCGGTAACTTGAGGGGACCGTGACAAGTATCGGACGCCGCCGTGGATCATGCCGCTCGAGTTGCCGCTCGCGCCGAACGCGAGGTCATTGCGCTCGAAGAGGGCGACGCTGAGCCCGCGAAGGGAGAGGTCGCGCGCGACGCCTGCTCCGTTGATGCCGCCACCGATGATGGCCACGTCCACCGAAGAGGAGGGGAGCGGCTCCTGCGCGACCGCCATCGCGAGGGGCGGGGGAAGCACCGAGATTGGCAAATCCGGGGGCACGGTACCGCTTTTAGCAGATTAGTCCGCGGCGTCCCGGTTCGTCAGGACTCAGGCGTCGCCGTCTTGCTCCAGCGCCTCCAGCGCCCGCTTCGATCGCTTGGCCTTGCGTGCGAAGCGCTCGAGCACGCGATCGACCACGTCGAAGAGTTCGCGGTTGCCGTCTTGCTTGTGCTTGGCGACTCGCGAAGCGTATTTGGGCGCCTCGCGAAGGAAGAGTCGAAGCAACTCGGCCTCGATGCTCTCCGCGGCGAGCCCATATCCCAGCTCTTCGAGGTACCGCGCGTTGAGGATTTGCTCGTACTGATTTCCGACGGGAACGCTGAAGACCGGCTTTCCGAGATAGACCGCCTCCCCGATGAGCGTCAGCCCCCCGTTGGTCACGACGGCCCGGGCCGACGCGAGGTCTTCGACGAAACCGTCTTCGCTGAACTCCTTCAACGTGCAATTGCCACGGCGCGCGTTCTTGCGAAGTCCGTAGACCACGAACTTCTCTTCTTCGACCGCGTTGAGCTCGTCGACCAGGCGAGAGTCCGTGGTCGAGGTTTGGTAGACGAGCACGTGATCGCCTGCGTGCGCCCGCTTTTTCGCGTCCAGGATCGCGCGACGCACGATCGGGGGCACGAGGGTGGTCTCCTTCTCGTAGCGCTTGCGAATCGTGGGAAAAAAGAAGGTCGTCACGATGTAGTGGTCGCACGCCGGGAGCTTGGCGCGCACGAAGGCCTTGGTCGCCTGGTAGTCGACTTTGACGCCCTGCTTGGCGAACTTGCCCAACTTACAGCGGCTGATGATTTGCTGATTGTCGATGGACATGATGGGCACGCGGTGGCGCTTCGCGAAGAAGTACGCGAACGAGTCGAAATCGCTGATGACCGCATGGGGTCGAAACGAGGCCACGCGATCGAAATAAACTCCGACGTTTGCCGCGAGCATCCAGGGCGCGGCAAGCACGTTTCTCGCGAGCGTGCCGTCGCGATCCATCCGGTTGTCGACGTAGCGTATGGTCAGTCCTTTGATTTCGACGACGTCACGAAAGCTCTTGGCGAGCAAAGCGTGCGCCCGCCCGCTCACGACTATCTTGACTTCGTGGCCCCTCGCGACCAGGTGTTCGCAGACGACGCTGCTGCGGATCGCGTGCCCTAGCCCCTCGCCGACGACGCCGTAGAGAATGCGCATCGGCTTCGCTCGCTCATCCGCGGACGCGAATCGACCAGGTGAGCTTCGCGACGCTCTTGAGAACGTTGGGGACGCGCTTGAAGAGATTGATGCTCGGCGGGCGCTTCTCGATGACGTGGACGGGGATCTCTCGGATGGGCACGCCGCCTCGGTCGGCGCGAATCACGAATTCGCTCGCAAAGACGTCCTTGTCGACGAGGCAGGCACGCACGACGTCGAGGAGCGGCAGGCGGCGGAACGCTTTGAGCCCGTGTGTGTCCGTGCCCCGGTAGCCCAGCATGACCTTGAGGAGAGTCGAGTAGGCGATGCTCGCCGCGTGCCGGATGAGCGGCCGATCGTCGGCCGAGCCCACGGCCAGCTTGCTGCCGATGACGAGGTCGGCCTCGCCGGTCTCGAGGATCTCCACCGCGCTCTTGTGGAAGTTCGTATCGCAGAGATCGATCTCTTCGCAAAGGACGATTTCCCCGCGCGCGAGCAAAATCCCCTGCTTGAGCGCCTTGCCGTAATTCGGTTCGCCGAGCGAGATGAGCTTGACCTGGCCGTCTTCCGGGTCGTCGTACTTGGCCGCGAGCTCGTGTCCGATGGAGATGGTCTGGTCCCTGGAACCGTTCTCCGCGAGAATGATCTCGTAGCTCCACCCGAGCGGTTTCAGCCGCTCGCGCAGATCCACGACGGCGGCATGCAAGATCGCCTGCTCGTTGTAGATCGGAATGACGATCGAGATGTGGGGGTCCGCTGGTTGTGCGGCGGGCTGGCTTCGTTGCACGGCGGCTGCCATCGAGGGGGTACCCTGATACGCGATTGGTTAAGGTTCAACCTTTGCCCGGTCGAGCCGGGGAGGTGTCGTCGTAGCCGAAGCCGTCGACGAGCGCTCTTGCTTCGACGATGTTGTCCTCGATCGCGCAATAGGTCCAGCCGCCGTAGCGGCCGAGCGACCAGATCTCGCGCTCGCGTAGCTGGGCTACAAGCCGCTTGTGCTCCGCGAGTGACTGTTGGGTGACATGTACGTATGCAGGGTCGAGCACGACCCAGTGCTCGGCGAGCAAGCGCTGGTTGGTGATCACCCCCTCGCGCGCGAGGTCGGCCAATACGCGCTCGCGCGCCGCGGCGACGTCGACAGGAGCGTTCTTCGGGAACCCTATCTCCACGTACAGACTCATTCGGTCGGCGTCGAAAATGTTGTCGTACCAGCCTACGCGATAGAAAATAGTGTCTCGCGACGGGTAGTACGCCCAATGGACGTCTCGATAGCCTTTGCGGTCGAAGCCCAGGTTGAAGACGAGGACTTTGCTGTACACCCAGGCTTTCGGGTCGTGGTCGAGGCCGCAGATCGCTGCAAAGCGGTCGAACGGAGCGCTCGAAACGAGGCGCTGAAACGCGATCGTGCGGCGCGTCGTTCGGGCGATCTTGCGATCGACGTCGACCGCCACGAGCGCCTCGTCGAGCGCCACGCCGTGAGGGCGCAGCTCTCCTGCCAATGCGTGGACGTATTCGATCGCCCCTCCCTCGGGGTACGTGAAGGTCGCGTTGTAGCTCGTGTTGTCCGGGCGTTTCATGTTGCGCACGACTTCGGTGAGGTCGGCGTACGGAAAGAAGCGCCCCATCGCGTCGCGGTCGAGCGTCGACAGGTCGCATGCGTAGAGCTTTTCGTTGTACGGGACGAGGAACTTCTCGCAGATGCTCTCGCCGAAGCGCGAGTACAGCATCTGCTTGAAGTTGGTCTCCGGCGAGGGCTGGGGCCGGGGAACGTCGCTCGATCGAGCAAAGTAGAGATCGTGAAGGCAGTCGATGAACTCGTCCTGGGGGAGCTGGTGAATGTTCTTTTGGAACGGGAAGTCGATCCGCTTTCCCTTGTAGGCAATGAACGACTTCTTCTCGACGACGCGGACGCGCTGCCCCGGCATTCGCTGCCTCAGCCAAGCCTCGATCTCCGGGTGCTTGAAGTGAAAGAAATGTCCGGAATAGTCCCAGACGAAGCCTTCCTTCTTCACCGTCTTGCACCAGCCGCCGATTTCTGCCGCGGCTTCGAGCACGAGATAGTCGTCGTCGCGCCGGGCCGACAGGGCTGCCGCAGTTGCCAGGCCTGTGATGCCAGCGCCGATGATCAGGGTGCGGACGGCTTCCATGTCATCGGCGCGAGCGGTTCAAGGGGCCAATTTGGCGGAAGGTCTCCGCGCTTTGGGGTAACTACCCAGGTGTTTGATCATGGGACACTTGGCGCGCAATCGCTCGAGCCCCCGAGCAACGTTCGCGTCCTCTCGATGCCCTTCGAGGTCGGCAAGGAAGACGTAGTCCCAGCGCTTCTCTCGACTCGGGCGCGACTCGATGCGAGTGAGGTTGATGCCTTCCTCGTCGAGATCGATGAGGACGCGCATCAGCGCGCCGCGGCCCTGTCCTTCGCGCAGACTGAAGGCGACCGTCGTCTTGTCGTCGCCCGTGCGAGGCGCGTCCTCGAGCGAGACGAGCGCGAACCGCGTGACGTTGTCAGGCCGGTCTTGAATCCGCTCGCGCACGACCGGCAGGCCGTAGAGCTCTGACGCAAGCCTGCTCGCGATGGCGGCACCGCGCGGGTCGGAGACCGCCTCGCGGACAGCGGCCGCGGTTGACTGGGCTTGCACGAGCTGAACGTGCGCCAGGTTCTTTGCCAGCCAAACGCGGCACTGCCCCAGCGGCTGGGGGTGCGAATAGACCCGCTCGATCGACGCGAGGCCCGAGGCGCTCGTGAGAAGGCATTGGGATACTTCGAGCTCGAGCTCGGCACGGATCAAAAGGGAGCCGTCGATGAGGGCGTCGATCGCGGTGTTCGACGAACCTTCCGTCGAGTTTTCGATCGGCACGACGCCGTGCTGAGCGTCACGCCTCGCGACCGTATCGAACACGCCGTCGAAGGTCGCGGCTTCCGTGTAGCGAGCGGCAAGTCCGAACATCGTCCGGGCCGCCGCATGCGAGAACGTGCCCTCGGGCCCGAGGTACGCGACCTTGATTGGCTGCTCTAGCGCTAGACACGCGCTCATGACCTCTCGGTAGACCGCTCGGATGGCCTCGGCCGGGAACGGTCCCGCTCGCGCTGCGAGCCGATCGAGGACCATCCGTTCGCGCTCCGGATCGTATGTCGGGAGGTTCGCCTCCCGCTTGACGCGAGCCACTTCGCCGACGACGCGCGCCCGCTCGTCGAGGAGCTTGAGAATGCGGTCGTCCAGGTCGTCGATGCGTTCACGCAGGTTGTCGAGAGCCATGGGTTGGGGCAACGCCTGGAGGGGGGATTGGACGAGTGACTATAGCGTGGCCGAAAGCGGCATCAGAAGGGGATGTCGTCCTCGGTCCCGCCACCGCCTCCGAGCGATCCGCCCCCCATGCCCCCCCCCGCGTCGGGTACGTCCTCGAACGGGGCGTCGATCCCGGCCGGCTCTCGCGGCGGGCGTCCGCTACCGCCCACGCC
>JBAULD010000133.1:0-13311 GCA_049578005.1 Polyangiaceae bacterium | reverse complement strand
GCGGAAGGCGGCACGGCATACGATCACTGCGAAGTCGTGGCGCGGAGCTCCCACCCGTTCGGGCCGTTCGAGCCCTATCCGGGCAATCCGATCGTGTCGCACCGACTCCGTCGGAAAGATCCCGTTCAGGCGACCGGACACGCCGATTTGGTCGAGCTGGCCGACGGGACATGGTGGGCAGTCTTGCTCGGCATCCGTCCGCACGGGGGCCGGCACCACCACCTGGGGAGGGAAACGTTTCTCGCGCCTGTGACTTGGAGCCGCGACGGATGGCCGATCATCGGAAACGGGGGTCGAATCGAACTCGAGGCAACCGCCCCCGCGCTCGCGCCGAGCCGTCTCCCGCGAGCCCCAACCCGAGACGACTTCGAGGGGCAAGATCTCGCGCCGGAATGGAACTTCGTTCGAAACCCGTACCCGCGCGATTGGTCTCTCGGCCAACGACCCGGGCACCTGCGTCTGCGGGGGTCGAGCGTCACCCTGGACCAAGTCGATTCACCGGCCCTGGTCGTGCGCAGCCAGCAGCACTTCGCCGTCCGTTGCAGCGCCGCGGTCGAATTCTCTCCGCGCCGCCCGAACGAAGAGGCGGGCTTGACCGTGCGCGCGAACGAAGACTTCCGCTACGACCTGGCCATCGGCCTCGGTGCATCGGGCCGCGAAGTCGTGCTGCGCCAGCGGGTCGGAGGCCGGTCACGCGTCGTCCGACGCCGTTCGATGAGCGAAGGCGAGCTCACCCTCGAAGTGCGGGCCAGCGCCGATACGTACCGCTTTTTCGCCGGGTCCCCGGGCGACCTTCAGCCCCTGGGCTCGCTGGCGACACGGCCGCTTTCCGCCGAGACCATCGGGGCGTCGGGGCGGTCCTATTTCACCGGCACCAGAATCGGACTCTACGCAACCGGAAACGGCAGCCTGAGCACGGTTCCTGCCGACTTCGACTGGTTCGATTACGTACCCGGCGCCGACTGAATCGGCGACGGAAAAATACGTCAATTCAGGGCGCCGGCCCCGGCTCCGAGCTCGCCGCAGCCGTCGTTCGTGCTAAGCCTGGTCGTGCCGAGGTCCACCCGACTTGAGCCGGAATTTGAGCCCAAAATCACTGTAGGGTTGTAGCTCGACGATGTCTGCCCTTCGCAAAGCCCCCCAGCTGCGTATCGCTCCCCGTCCCTCCGACGCCCACCCGGAGGATCCCGAGCTGGCGGACGCCCTCATCGCCGGCGAACTCTGGGCAGCCACGGCCACATACGACAAGCACTCGGCGATGGTCTTTCGGTTCCTTCAGCGGGCGCTCGGGGCGTCCGGTGGGGCCGACGATTTGACGCAGGAAGTCTTTCTTCAAGTCTTTGCCAAAGTGCGTGGCCTCCGCGATCGCCACGCCCTTCGAAGCTTCATCTTCTCGGTTGCGATTCGCACCCTGAAGTGGGAGCTCCGACGCCGACGCGTTCGGCGGGTTTTTCAAACTTCTTCTTTCGACCGCCTCCCGGAGCCGGCAGTCGACGCGCTCGACGCCGAATCCCGACAGGCGGTGAGGCGCCTCTACGCCATCCTCGACCGATTGAGCGTTCAGGAACGCACGGCATTCGTCCTGCGCCACATCGAACATCTCACCCTCGACGAAGTCGCGGAGGCCCTCGGCCTGTCTCTTGCCACCGTCAAGCGCCGCTTGAGCAACGCAACACGAATCGTGTCGAACGAAATGGATCGAGACCCGAGTCTCGCTCCTTATAGCAAGAGGTCTTATGATAACGCTAGCCGAGGGGAAAATGACGCATCCTGAGGCCGCCGCCGAAGGATTGAGCCCGCGCGCCGCCGGCGTCGCGGAGCTTGCTCGGCAGCATTTGGGTCACATGTCCGACCGGCAGCGGGAGGCGATTCTGCATGCCGTGCGGTCGAAGATGGACGATCGACGCAGGAGCCGCGCGGTCCGCCGGTCCGCGCTCATGGTCGTCGCCGCGGGATCTTGTGCGGCCGCCATGGGCGTCTTGTTCGTGCGCCATCACGGGCATGCCGAACCGCTGTCGTTCCGGGTCGAGGGGGGGGAACTGCGCGCCGGAGGCTCCGTCGAGGCAGGTGTTGCGAGTCGACCGGTGCTGCGCTTCTCGGACGGGAGCGAAGTCGCGCTCGCGGAGGCATCGCGGCTCCACGTTCGCTCGGTGGACGAGCACGGCGCGCAGGTGACGCTCGACGAGGGTCACGCGCACGCGTACATCACGCATGCGGTTGCGACCCACTGGAGCTTCGACGCGGGGCCCTTCGTCGTGAACGTGACGGGAACCGCGTTCGGGATCTCGTGGTCGGCCGAGGAGGGGAGGCTCGACGTACGGCTCGAAAACGGAGCGGTGAACGTGAGCGGTCCGGTGTTCGACAAGCCGGTCGGGCTTCGCGCGGGCCAGTGGCTGACGGTGCAGGCGCGCGATGTGCTCATTCGCGACCTCGGGTCTCCCGAGACGGACGTGAAGAAAGAGCCCGCGGAGGCCCTCGGTCGCGATCTGGAACCCGAGCTGGCCACGACCGCAGAACATTCGGCCGACGTGCCCGTCCCGAAGCGGGTCAGCAGGCACCGGACCGTTGCGCCGCAGGTCGTGTCTCCTCCCGACCATCATTGGGCCGCGGAGCTCGCCGATGGGAAGTTCAGCGAGATCGTGGAGGACGGCCTTCGCATGGGGCTCGATACCGCGTTTTCTTCGAGCACGAGTGACGATCTCGCTGCGCTTGCGGATGCGGCGCGATACACGCGCCGTTACGAAGTGGCGCGCGGCGCGTTCATGGCCGTGCGCCGACGATTTCCCGCGTCCGAGCGCGCCCACGTGGCCGCATTTTCGCTCGGGAGGCTGGCCGATTCCCAGCAAGACGAGCGGGTCGCGCTGTCCTGGTTCGAGACGTACCTGATGGAAGCGCCCGATGGCGTCTATGCGTCGGAGGCGCTCGGACGCAAGATGCTTCTCGTGCAGCAGCTCGACGGAAACGAAGCTGCCCGGCCGCTCGCCGAGGCGTACGTGCGTCGCTTCCCATCCGGGACCTACGCGCGGACTGCACATGCGCTAACACTTGGTTTGTGACCTTTCGATGCCTGGTCGTCGCCCTGGCCGTCATTGCCGGAGGGGCGTGCGCCGGGAATGCATGGGCCACCAGTAGTTCGCCAAGGGTATTCCTCGTGCGAACCAACTCGTCCACCGCGTCTGCCAAAGAGGCGATGAACCGGATGCAGGGGGAGCTTGCCGCCGAGGGGTTCGACGTGTCCATCGTGGATTCGGCCGCCGGAGAGGTCCCAAGTTTGCCGCCGGGGGAGGACACCAACTCGGTCAGCATTGAGCTCGTCGTGGACGCCGACGAGCAGGCGGCCGAGCTGCGCGTGATCGATCATTTGACCAACAAGACCGTGATTCGGCACACTAAGATCGAGGCGCAGGAACCTTCGCAAGTGGCGCAGGTGCTCTCGGTCCGAGCGGTGGAGCTCCTGCGGGCGAGCCTGATGGAGCTTCTCATCCGGTCGCGCCCGAGGCCGGCCGTGGAGGCTTCGCCCGCGGTCGATGTCGCGGCGGCCCGTCGAGCGTCGACCTGGGCCGCGGGCGCGATCCAGCTTCAACGGGAATCGACGTGGGGCTTCGACGCCGGGGGGGCGGGGTTGGTCGGATTCGGCGGAAGCATCGATCCGGCCCTCTTGGGAGTGATCCGGGTGCGTTTGCTCTTGGGGCGCGCGTTTCAGCTTCGCGCGACGGCGGCCGGATTGGGGCCTGCCACCAAGGACCACGCGCCTTCCGTGGCGCCCCAGGGTACCGGCGCGACCGTGAGCCAAAACTTCGGCCTCTTCGAGCTCGTCGCCACTCCGTGGTCCGACGCTCCCCTGGCGCCGCTCATCTCGCTGGGCGGCGGCCCCTTCAACGCGGCGGTCAACGGGATCAACCCTCGCGGGTTCACAGCCTTCACGAAGAGCCACTGGACGCCTGCGCTCGACGCGGGGGTCGGCCTACGACTTCGCCTGAGCGACAGCTTCGACCTCGATCTCGAGGCCCAGGCCCTGCTCACGCTCGAACACATCGTCACGAGCTTCGCCGTGCCGGACGGAACGCAGGTCGAAGGACCGGGCATTAGCCAGCCGTCCCTTTTCGGCAGCCTCACGATCGTAGGGTGGCTATGAAACGGACTGCCGTCCTGCTCGTGCTGGCCGTGCCACCGCTCGTCGCTTGCGGGAAAGTCGTTCTCGAGGCCACCGGCGGTCCCGATCCAATGGTGGTCGTCACGCCGAATCCGCTCACGAATAGCCTCGTGGCGCACTATCGATTGGACGAGGACGGCGGCGCGATCGTCCACGACACGTCGGGCAACAAGCGCGACGGTATCCTCACGCTCGGCGGGGGCATGTGGCTCTTGGAGGGCGGGGTGTTCGGCGGGGCGCTGCACTTCAGCGGCAACGATTTCGTGACCGTCGACAATTTCCCTAACGCGACTCCGGATTTCAGCGTGTCGGCGTGGGTGCGTCTCGCTGCCCCGCCCAACGGATTCGGCACGCTCCTCAGCACCGAGACCCTCTACGACGGCGGATGGCAGTTCAACCTGGAGCCTTGGGACTCGGGCATCGCCGCACACTTCGCGTATTGGGACAATCGAGACAGCGGCTCGCCGGGCGATCCCCAGCCCCCCCTCACGATCCTGCGCTGCTCGTGCATCGTGCCCAATCAGTGGATGCACCTCGTTTCCGTCGTGGACAACACGGCGCACACGCTTTCGCTCTACGTCAACGGAACGCCTGCGGGCGCGCCGAGGGAGGGGGTCCCTGCGATTCTCCCCGGAGGGCCATCGCTCTACGTGGGCACCTGGTCGGGTCCAGGCCCTTCTCGCTTTCTCGTTGGCGACGTCGACGACGTCGCAATCTACAGTAGGGTGCTCACGCCGAGCGAAGTGCTCGCTCTTCAGAGCAGCCCACCGCCGGATGTGCCGTAAAGGGGCGGGCCGCCCGGACCTGCAGGCCCCGAGCGCCTATCTGCCGACTACCGGTGTCGCTGCAGGCATCGACTCCGACTCCTGGATGCAATATCCCAATCGCGCCAGCTCTTCGGCGAGTTGCTGGCGGAGGGAGGCGGCCGAATCACTGGACGGCGCCAGCTGCTCGAGCGCATCGGCGAGCGAGCGCACTACTGCCGTTTGTGCGCGGACGGAGGGCGAGGCGTGAGCGTCGTCGGACGAACCCAACATCCACGGCAGAGGGAGATGTGCGGTCATTGTGCTTTTCCTGGTCCCGATCGCGACACCGGCGGGAAGCTCGGGTGGTAGGTATAGGGTCGCAGCCGGGGTACGGCTAGCCCGTGCTGTGGAATAAGTGTGAATAGAGAGTGAGCAATCATTTCGTGACCGTTTCGTCGGGGCCGGTTCTGCTCCGGGCGGATCGGCTCTTCCGCGACTCACCCCCGAGCGGACATTCACGTTAGCTCACTATTAGGGCGAGTCCCTCATTTGTCACGGGTCAATCATTTGTCGAATGTGCGACGCGTCGATCGGCACGTCCCAGCTCCAACCGCCGCAGGTCGACCCGCGAAGTTCCTGCGCGAGTCTCGACGAAAAGAGCGTGACGGCCTCGTCGGCGTTCAACCCGGAGTACTGCATTGCCAAGAGGGCGACCGAGTGCCCGCCGGCGACGGAAAAGACCGACGCCGAGAGGTCGAGTGCGTTCGTGTCTTTCTTGCGGCGCGGCGAGCCCCGCATCGGGTCCCCACCCCCCCCTTGCCCACCGCCTCCCGTGCGTCCGCGCGCGGCTCCCCCCGCTGCCGCGGCCGCCTCCTCCGCGAGAGGCCCCTTCTCCTTCGCCGGCACTTTCCCTGCAAGCGTCAGGACCAAGATGAGGTCCCCCTTCGCCGCGGGAGCAAGCTGGGCGAGCAGGTCGTCGGTAGGGCCGTTGGCGCGCGCATAGTCGTCGATCGCCGACCACAGCGGGCCGTTGGTCGACACGAGCGGCTCGGCGTAGGCGATGTTGCAGCTCTGCGCGCCGAGGGCGGCCGAGATCTTCGGACCGATCGACCCCCACGCGTCGCTGCTCATCCGGCCGTCGCGGTAGACGCCGAGCACCGACACGACGTGACGGTCGCGGACGTAATCGGACGCGTATCGCGTCGTGAAGTTGGCGTCCCCCACGCACGCGACGGAGCCCGCCCCGAACGCGATCACGAACAGCGCGCGAACGGCCTTGTGATTTGTCTCGATCATCCGCTACTCCCAGCGGCCTTCGACCCAAACGTGCGCACGGCCGCGCACCACCCAGTGTGCCGGAACCCAGTGCGCGCGCGAATGGGGGCGGCGCTCGTAACGCCCCCGGACCCACACGTACTGGCGGCCATTCCATCGGTGGTAGCCAGGGACCCAAAAGAACTCCGGTCCAGGCGCGACAGGGACGACTTCGACTTCGGCGGTCGGCGGAGGCGGCGGAGCGGTTTCGTATACCGTCTCGTCGACGGGCGCCGTGTGCGCCTCGGCGTAGCAACCGGCGAGGGGGCCGCCCGCGAGGGCGCTGAGGAGAAAGAGCACGCGGGAATGTCTCATGGTCGGCGATCTCCTGGTCTTGTTGGTTGGGCCGTCACCGTTGCGGCTGGTCGTTCAACTTGGCGGTCACGGGGCCGCTCCGGCGCGCGTCGGGTAGTTTCTTGTCCGCCACACGTTGAAGCCTTCGTCGAGGACGGTGACCTCGGTGAATCCGTTCTTGGCGAGCTTGCTCGCGAGCTGCCCCGACTCGGCGTGCGGGCAGGCACAATAACAGACGAGCCACGCGTCTTTCGGAAGCGACGCAAAATAGGGGTCGGGGTCATAAAACGGCACACTCACGGCACCCGCGATGTGGCCGGTGACGTAGTCCGAAGGGGCTCGCGCGTCGAGCAGACCAAGACGGGCGCCTCGATCGAGCTCTGCTTTCACGACGTCGACGGACGTCATTTGGGGGTACGCGTGGAAGCCGGTCGGCTCGGGGCCATGCGGGTGTAGAGGCGTAGGGCCAAGCGGAATCCTTCCGGCAGGGGCTGGCCGACTAGGTGCGACGGGAGAACTCGACTGCCAGTCTCGCAACTGAGCGATGACGTCTTCTACGCCCGCCGCGCCCAACTTCTGTTCGAAGCCCGGCATGGCAGTACCGCGTCGCCCTCGGAGGATGGCGTACCGGAGAAAACCGTTGCTCGCGGTCGCCAGAAGCTCTGGGTTCCCGATGTGGACCTCTGGCCCGCCGGTTCCTCGAGCACCGTGGCAGCGTGCGCACTCTCGGGAGAAAATCGCCCCGCCGCGCGCGACGTCGCCGGAGGTCGGACGCTCGTCGAGGGTGGCGGGCGGCCTGTCCTGCCAGGTCCGGACAAACGCGACGATCGCGTCGACATCGGCCATCGAGAGGGGACCACCCCGGGCCGCGGACCAAGCGGACATCGTCGTGTCGCGGCGCCCGTCCGCAATCGCCTTTCGAAGGTATTCGTTGCTGACCGAGGCGAGGAAATCGGAGTGCGAGAGGGCCGGCGCTTCGTCCGCAGCGTACCCGGCGCCTTCGCGGCCGTGGCAGACGACGCACATGCGGCCATACAGCGCTTGCCCCTGGCGCTGCTGCGCGGTGAGCGAGGGACCGCATTCGAGATCGCCGCTCATCACGCAGAAGAGAACAACGAGGATGAATTCGAGGGGCGCCTGGACGCGCATGCCGGCTGCCGCGTGATAGCATCGCCGCGCTCACCATGGCGCTCAAGCTTCGTCTTCTTCTGTCGACCACACTGATTTCTGGGGCACTGGGCGCGTGGGCCGTCTCGTGCGCGAGCGGCGGATCCGGCCAGCCCGGCGGCCCTGGCTCCGGGAGTGGTAGCAGTAGCGGCACCGGCACCGGCAGCGGTGGCAGCGGAACCGTTGGGGGCAGCAGCAGTGGCTCCGGGAGCAGTAGTGGCAGCAGCAGTGGAACCGGTGAGGCCGACGCGGGCATCAGCATCGGTACAGGCAGCAGCAGCGGCAGCGGCACGGGCGGCTCTTCGAGTTCGGGGTCGAGGCCCGACTCGTCCAGCTCCGGAGGGAGCTCGGGCGGGTCGAGCTCGGGAGGCTCATCGGGCCCGCCGGACGGCGGACATCCCACCGGCGCGGCGCGGTATGGGTGGACCTGTCCGACCGGACCGTTCGGAGCACCGATCGCCGCGGGAGCGACGGCGACGAAGGTGACGGGCGTGCCGCCGAGCGACACCTTCAACAACACGCTCAACAACTTCACGACGATCGAAGGCCCCGTCTGGATTGGCGATGCGCTCTACGTGTCAGAGTTCCCCGGGAGTCCAAACCCTCCGCCTTCGCGCATCCTCAAAGTCACGTCCACGGGACAGGTCAGCGTCGCGGTCGCAGATTCGGGCTCCAACGGGCTCGCGGTGGACGACAACGGGACCCTCTTCGGCGCGGTTCACGAAGACGGGTCGATCTCGCGCTTCGACCTCTCGGGCGGCGTGCGGGTCCTTCCTTCGGTCGTGTCGAGCTACATGGGAATGCGCTTCAATTCGCCCAACGATCTCGCGGTTCGAAGCGACGGTACCGTGTACTTCTCGGACCCGAATTTTCAGGCGCCCAGCCCCGCGCCGCAGACAGCCACGCGAGTCTACCGGTACACGCCGAGCACGAGCACGCTCTCGGTGGTGGACGCCACGATCTCCCAGCCCAACGGCGTGACGCTGTCGCTCGATGAGACCACGCTTTATGTCTCTTCGAGCAACGGAATCCAGAAATATGCCGTCATGCCCGACGGCAGCACCGGACCCGGTTCGCCGTTCGCGCAGGCCCCGAACGCGACGCTGAACATCGACGGGATGGCGATCGACTGCGCCGGAAACATCTACGGCGCGGTCATCGGCACCGGGAATATCATCACCTTGAGCCCGGCGGGCGCGCAGGTGGGCGCCCTCGTCAGCGTGAGCACCGCCGTAGTTACGAACATCGCGTTCGGCGGCCAAGATCACAAGACTCTCTACGTCACCACCCAGGGAAGCAGCGGCAGCCAGGGACTATTCACGGTCCCTGGCTCGATCCCCGGAATGCCGTATTGAGGCCAGAGCCGGACTTCGCATCAAAACTGGATACGCAAAGCCGCCCCCTCGAGGGGAGGCAAGGCACTCAGGCCGGCGACTTGCCCTTCGCGCCCGGCACCAATCGCCGGCTGCGACAAGGGAACGACCGTAATCCGAGCTTCGTCGTGAGCGGTGAGAAATAGTGACCCCAAGAGCACGGACCCCACGAGCACGACCACGCCCGTAGCGAGGAGCGGTCCGTCGAAGCTTCCTCCCGAAGTGCAGTTGTCATCGTCGTCGCACGAGTCGTCGCTGTGATAGGACGCGATGATCATCACCGTCGCGACGACCAGGCCTGCCGCGTCGATGACCCACCCGACCAGGCGGAGCGCGCTTCGATCGACAAACTCCGCGTGCAGCGCGGACGGGCCGTCGATGACGACGGGAGCCGACGGTAGGACGCGTCCCGACTTCGAAAGAGCGAGCTGGTATTCGCCCGGCGCCAGCGCCGTGGCGCAAGGGCCGGTGCAAAGCGGCGAATAGGTCGGGGCGAGCCGTCGTTCGTACCACCACGAGTAAGGCCCCCCCACGAAGCGGGCGACCGGTCGAACCCCGGCGCGCTGAAGCAGCGTCAGGCTCGGATCGTCGGGAACGAACTGCACTTTGTCGGCGGGCGGAGCGGCGGGAGGCGGCGGTGGCGGAGCGACCGTCGCCACCTCCGGAGCAGCCGCGGGAGGCGGAGGCGGAGGAGCGACGGGAGCCGCCGCAAACGGAGCCTGGGGGCTTGCCGGAGGTGGAGAGGCCGGAACCGCCGCGCCCGTCGGGGCGGGGCTCGCCGCGGGTGGAGTCGTGGCGGCAGAGCCCTGCGCTCGCGCCCGGTGCGCAAACATGAGCGGAGCTAGCGCCAGCGTGAATATCCCTACTGTCTTCGTGAGCCGAGCCATGGTCGAACCCTCAGTGAGTTTGTTTGGAGTCATCGCGACCGATCGACGCCGCCTCCCCCGAAACGGGCGCGCCCCCCTGCCCAATCGTATCTTTCTACTTCTTCTTTCTTCCGCTAGGCGCGGGCGCGCGCGGAGCCGGCGCCGCATGGGGCTTCGTGGCCGGAGCTCCGCGAGAAGGTGTCGTTCCGGCGGCGGATTTCGCCGCGTCGCGAGAAGTCGAAGCCTGGCCTCGGGGAGCGGCCGAGGCGGTCCGGTACGAGGGTGCCTTTGCTTGCGGAATTGGCCGCGGCGCGCCCGTGGTATGCGCATATGCCGTGGCACTCCGCGTTCCCGGCGCGGATCCCGCCCTTCGTTCGAAGGCCGCGTGCTCACCGGGCTTGTAGTCCGCCGGACGGGTCGCCGCCGAAAGCACGATGCGATCGCCGCCATAGCTGCGCGGCGCGTCGTCGTGCGTGCCCCAGTATCCTCGGACGAAAACTACGTTGTCCCCGACACGCTCATAATAAGGTTCGACATACAGCCGGCCCTCGGGCGGTGTCCGCCACTGACCGCCGTACCAACCCCAGTCCGTTCCGGTCCAACCCCAATATCCTCCGACCCAGACGTAGCCGGAGCCCGGCGACTCCGTCTGCTCTTCGTAAATCGGATCGGGCGGCTCCGTCGCCGCCGTCACCTCCTCTGGATCGGTGGCTGTGACTTCGGGTGCCGTCTCGACGCTCGGAGCCGCCGCGACCTGCGCGTCTACCGCTACTACGGGAGGCGGCGGCGGAGCAACGGCCACGGCGACTACAGGATCGGTAAAGACAGGCTGCAGGCGAAGGACTTCCAGACAACCAGTGGCGGTACTCGCGAGCACCAATAGCGCAATTCGCTTCATGGATTCTCCCGCCTGGACGGGAATCCTCCGCCTTGGCGCTCAATGTGGAATCGACGATCGTGCGGGGCCGATCTCATGAATGTCCCCGGACTTGGATCTCGACCTATCGCGGCCGTCGACGCGTCGTCAAGACGATAATTAGAATTTGAACTTCGGCGACGAAACCGTGACAGCCGCGTAGCGGTGAGTGAGAAGGAAATATGAATTTCAGAAAAAAATGACACCGAGCGGCACGCGCATGAAGCGCGAGACACGGCTGCGGCACGGTCGATATCATCAAAATGTGTAGAGAGTCTTATTCGGACCTGGACTACGGCGCTCGACGCATGCCGCGCTCTCTGCCGACAGACCACTAGTCCCGATAAGCCACTGGCGCGGTCGTTCGAAGGATGCCCGCGGCCCGTTCGGTCTTCGCGAAGCCGACGACGTTTCCGGGCGTCGTCCAGGCGAGCGGTGAGCGACTAGGGCGAGCCCGCGAGCGCAGCCGTGTCGCTTGCGAGACGGGGCCTCAGGGGTCATCCTTGGCGCGCAACCCGAAGCTTAGCTAACATTAGTTCAATGCGCCAAGTCAACGTCCACGAAGCCAAGACCGGCCTGTCGCGCCTTCTCGAAGAAGTCGAGGCGGGCGAGCGGGTCGTGATTGCGCGGGCCGGGCAACCCGTGGCCGTGCTCGTCCCCTACAGGGTGGCGGTGCGGCGTCGCCGGCTGGGCCTCTTCGAGGGTCAAGCGACGATTCACGCCGACTTCGACGACTTGCCTGCCGACGTCGCTTCGGCGCTCGGCGCGCTCCCTTGAAGCTTCTGCTCGACACCCACGTCCTCCTGTGGGCAGCGACCGATCCCAGTCGCCTGACCGCCGCGGCGCGAGCGGCGATCGAGGACGGGGCCAACGACGTCCTCGTGAGCGTCGTGACCGCTTGGGAAATCGCGATCAAGCAGTCCCTTGGAAAGCTAGAGCTCGCGAGTCCGGCCGAGCGATGGTTGCCCGACGTGCTCCGTCGCACGGGGTTCGAAGTCGCCGACCTCGAGCTCTCCGGTGCGCTCCGCGTTCGGGGCCTGCCCTGGCATCACCGCGACCCGTTCGATCGCCTGCTCGTCGCCCACGCGCTCGAGGATCACCTCGCCATCGTCACCCGCGACCCTGCATTCGCGTTGTACGGCGTCTCGGTCATCGAAGCGTGACGCGCGCTCTTTCGGTCATCGGCGAGGTGGCCTCCCGAGCTGCCCCTGGGCGTCCTAGGCGACCCACTCTCACCGTCGCCCGCGACGTACAGCCGTTCCTGCGCGCTGCTCCCTACTTCGCGACTTGGATGATGATGTCGCAGGGGAAGTTGAAGCTCACGTTCATTCCCGTCGCGCGCCACTCCTGGCAGGCACTCCCGACGAAGTCGAGCTCCGTGGCGCTCGACATCGTCCATCCGTTGTTCGGGTCGTAGGGGACCGCTTTGCCGTCGATGCTCACGGAGCCTCTTCCCGCGTTCGCGAGGTCGACTTTGATCTTGCCCTGGAGGTCGAACGCGCAGCTCTTGACCGTCGCGAGCGCAGCCGAAATCTTCGCGGTGAGGTCCGCCACGTTGGTGACGTCGGGGCTGTAGACCGTCGCGTTGTTCACGGCCGCGTCGGGCGCAGCGTACGTCCCGAGCGCCTGCCCGCTGGTCAGCCCCGCCGCCGTGAAGAGCGTCTTCCACCCGGGAACTCCCTGACACTGATTGTAGATGTCCGACGCCATCAGCGGCGTCCCCCCCGCGCTGTTCGGCGGCGCGAGCGGCATGATTCCCACGCCCGCGTTCGCGAAGCTCTGGAGCACGGGGCCGGAGATGCTCGTCAACGTCGAATCGATTCCCAGAATCAGCGTCTGAATCCCTTCGCCGTACAGCTTCTCGATTTCGGCAATGACCGCGTCCGCGGGGCATACCGCATCGCCGTCGTCGCAAAAGTCGGTCTCGCTGTCGGTGACGAACAGAATGTATTTGCCGCCCGGCTGCGCGCCGCCAGCGTCGGCTTGAGCGGCCGCGGCCTGGAGGAGGAGCCCCGACACCTTTTCCAAGGACAACTGGGCGGGTGTTTCGGCCTTGAACATCGGCGGAGTGATCGAATTGTAAAGCGTTTCGATGGCGGAATAGTTGTTGAGGGCGACCGGCACGGTGGGCAAGATCGGGCACATGCCCGGCGTCGTGCTCGGGTTGATCCCCGTGTAGGCCCCGAAGCCGAACGCCACTTGGCTCTGGAGGCTCTGCACGACGGCGAGCGTCGCCTGGCGCATCGGGTCGAACTCGTCCGTGTTGCCCCCGTCGGCGCCTTTGAGCGTATTGAACTCGCTCCCCGACTGATCGGCGAGCACGAACACCAGTGGGATCTCCGGGAGAAACTGGACGTCGAAGTGCTGGCACGCGTCGCCCATGAGCGGGCTTGCGTCGAGGAGGACGATGCCCCCGCCGCCCTGGGACCCGCCGGGGGTGCTCGAGCCGGCCCCGCCGCCGCTCGCGCCTCCGGTTCCGCCC